>JAEZPL010000817.1 GCA_023413605.1 Pseudomonadota bacterium | reverse complement strand
CGGCCATACCCTGCTCCACCGTGCCGCCGTAGGCCGCCAGCGTGGCCCCGGCGCCGTGGCGGGTCATCCAGTCCAGCACCTGCTGGGGATCGGGGGCGAACTGCAGCTGCAGCAACTTCTGCCACATCTCCTCCTGCGCGCCGCGCAGATAGACGATGTCGTCCGGGTCCATGCCCGGCCAGCTGAGCAGCCATGTGCGGAAGGCCAGCAGCGTGTCCATCGTCTCCAGGATCCGCTCGCCCCAGCCGATCAGGTTGCCGAGGTAGACGAGCCGGTCGCCGGGCTGGAAGCGCGAGGCCACGACCTCGTGCATCGCGTGAAGATGGTCTGGCTGCGCGTTCACGGAGCCGATGGCCCAGATGCGCCGCGGCTGGCGGAGATCGACGAATTTCTGCTGTTCAGACATGCCGGCGCGCGCTCGCTCCATCCCGAAAATTCGCGCGGGAGTTTAGGCGTCGCGCATTCCTGAAGAAAGACGAAAACATTAGACAAAGGCGCGGCCAAAAGGCCGCGCCCCTATCGTCATACGCTCTGTCAAAGGTGCAGGGCCTAGTGCAAGCCAAGCCCGGAAAGCCGCTCAAGCAGCCTTCTTCAGCACCAGCTCCAGACGCTCGGTCGCCTTCAGCTCGTCGATCTTCTCGACGGCGGCCAACTCGCGGGCCAGACGCTCCAGCGCGGCCTGATAGATCTGGCGCTCGCTGTAGGACTGGTCGGACTGGTCGGTGCCGCGGTACAGGTCGCGCACGACCTCCGCGATGGAGACCGGGTCGCCGGAGTTGATCTTGGCTTCATACTCCTGCGCGCGGCGGCTCCACATCGTGCGGCGGACGCGCGAACGGCCCTGCAGCGTCTCCAGGGCGACCTTGATGCGGTCCTTGGTGCTCAGGCGGCGCAGGCCGGCGGCCTTGGCCTTGGTGACCGGAACCTTGAGCGTCATGCGCTCTTTTTCAAACGTGATCGCGTAGAGCTGAACATCCATACCAGCAATGCTGTGGGTCTCGATCCCCTCGACCCGACCGACGCCATGGGCCGGATAGACGACGAAGTCACCGGCCTCGAAGTCAAGCTTGTTCGACATTTGGTTTGGCTCTCACTTCTCGCGATCGCGCCATTTTGCCGCCCCGGTGGAAGGGGCGAAAAAGGCCCCGCGACAACCGCGCCTCCGTGGGGATGGGATCCTCCACGCCGCACAATGTTGTCCTGAGTCCTTCTTTCGATGGGAAAACCGGCAATGACGCTGAGGCCGGCTCCGGGCATGTATTATAGCGATGTTACGCCTGAGTTACAAAGGTTCAGCGCGGGCAGCCGTCCGGATTCTTTTGCTGCCCGCCGATAGCCGACCTGTCGATTTTGCATGGCAGCAAAATCGACCCATGCCCTGGAATAGCCGCGACTCCGCTTTACACACGGTCCGGAAGGCCCGGACTTCAAATCCGAGCTGCGGCCGATGCTGCCGTCAGGCGCCCGGCTTCGCGGAGAAGAACTTCTCGAACTTGCCGTCGACGCCCTTCATTGCGTCGGCGTCCGGCAGGGCGTCCTTCTTGCGCGTCAGGTTCGGCCACTGCGCGGCGTAGTCGCGGTTCAGTTCCATCCACTTCTCGGCGCGGCCGTCGGTGTCGGGCACGATCGCCTCGGCCGGGCATTCCGGCTCGCACACGCCGCAGTCGATGCACTCGTCCGGATGGATCACCAGCATATTCTCACCCTCGTAGAAGCAATCCACGGGGCAGACCTCGACGCAATCGGTGTACTTGCACTTGATGCAGTCTTCCGTCACGACGTAGGGCATGATTCGTTCTCCGCTGTTCCCGACAGTTCCGGCCATGTTCTCGCGCCGGGTCCCGAGTCGGCTCGCCCGAGTCGGCTCGCCCAATTCGGCTCGACATATCGCGCAATGAGCTGCGTCGGCCAATTGATGCGTCAACCGACGTACCCGCACCGACCTTCGCGCGCGGCCTTAAACAGACCTTAGCCCGATCGCGGCGCTTGCCTAGCACGGCGCCTAAGAGAGGATCAACCCTGCCGGTTGTGTGGGCGCATGCGCCGCAGCCCCGGACAGGTCCGGTGCAGCTTTTTCGCCACCCTGGCCGCCTCTCCGCCCATCGCCCTGGCCCCCTCCCTGGCCGCAATCGGCGACCGCATCCAGGAAAGCGCGCAGGGTTTCCGTCTCCACCGTGTCCACCCGGCGAACGAAGCGCGTGGGCATCCGCGCCAGCTCCGCCGGCAGGGGACGCGCGGTGAACATGCCGCGCCACGGCTCCCGCTCCACCACGGCACGGGGCAGGACGGTGACGCCCATGCCCGCCCCGACGCAGCCCAGGATCGCTTCCAGCGACCCGAACTCCAGCAGCCGGTAGGGCACGCGCCCGGCTTCGCGCATCGCGGTTTCCGCGCGGGCACGATAGGCGCAGCCGCGCCGGAACGCCAGCAGCGTCATGCGGCTGGTGTCGCTGGTCAGGCCGGCGGCGGGTTCCACCAGCACCAGTTCCTCCGCGAAGGCCGGCTGGCTGACCAGTTCCGGATGCTCCACCGCGCCAGCGACGAAGGCGCCATCGATGCGGCCGGCCAGCACCTCCGCCAGCATGGCCTCCGACGGGCCGGGCACGATGGTCAGTTCCACCTCCGGATGGTCGGCGTGGAAGCGGGCGAGGATCGGCGGCAGCCGCACGGCGGCGGTCGT
>JAEZPL010000815.1 GCA_023413605.1 Pseudomonadota bacterium | reverse complement strand
GTGTCCATGGAGGCGACCGCCCTGCCGGTGTTGGTGATCTGCGTCGGCATCATCATCGCCTATGGGCAGGCCGGCATCTTCGGCATCGGCATCGCCGCCACGACGATGCTGGCCCTGGCCGGCATGGTGGTGGCGCTGGACGCCTATGGCCCGGTGACCGACAACGCCGGCGGCATCGCCGAAATGTCGGAAATGCCGAAGGACATCCGCGTCACGACCGACGCGCTGGACGCCGTGGGCAACACCACCAAGGCCGTGACCAAGGGCTATGCCATCGGGTCCGCCGGTCTGGCCGCGCTGGTGCTGTTCGCCGCCTATGTGCAGGACCTGAAGCACTATTTCCCGAACGTGACCGTTGAGTTCAGGCTGGACGACCCCTATGTGGTGGTCGGCCTGCTGATCGGCGGCCTGCTGCCGTACCTGTTCGGGGCGATGGGCATGACCGCGGTCGGCCGCGCCGCCGGTTCCGTGGTGGTGGAGGTGCGCCGCCAGTTCCGCGAGATCAGCGGCATCATGGAGGGCACCGCCAAGCCCGACTACGGCCGCGCCGTGGACATGCTGACCCGCGCCGCGATCAAGGAAATGATCATTCCCTCGCTGCTGCCGGTGCTGGCGCCGGTGGTTCTGTACATCGTCATCGCCGCCATCGCCGGTCAGGCGCAGGCCTTCGCCGCGCTGGGCGCCATGCTGCTGGGCACCATCGTGACGGGCATCTTCGTCGCCATCTCCATGACCTCGGGCGGCGGCGCCTGGGACAACGCCAAGAAATACATCGAGGAGGGCAACCACGGCGGCAAGGGTTCCGACGCGCACAAGGCGGCGGTGACCGGCGACACCGTCGGCGACCCGTACAAGGACACGGCCGGCCCGGCCGTGAACCCGATGATCAAGATCACCAACATCGTGGCGATCCTGCTGCTGGCCATCCTGGCCCAGCTGAGCTGAGGCGGGTATCCCGAAATGAAAAAGCCCCGCGCGAGCGGGGCTTTTTTTCGTCTGGGCTTTGGCGTTTGGAAGACGGCGTCCCGAACCCGGCTCTCGCGCCGTTACCGGCCTGGGCCGCGGCCCTTGGCGTCCTTGGCGGAGAAGCGGCCGACGTTGCCGAGCATCTGCTCCAGGAAGCCCATCTCGCGGCCGGCGGTCGGGGTGGCGCGGTCCACCACCTCGATGTCCTGGGCGTTGCTTTCGTCGAGCTGCTTGATCTCGCGGACCACGCCCGCATCGTCGAAATGCACGATCACCACGCGGCGTTCCAGCACGGAGGGCTGGAAGAAGGCGATTTTCTCCGTCTTCTGGCCGATGTAGTACCAGACGTTCGGGTCGAAGGTGCCGACGGACGTAGGGGTGCCGAGGATTCCTGCGACATCGTCCCGCCGGGATTCGCCAGCCTTGATCTCGGCGAGGCGGTCGGGATCCGTCAGGTTGCCGCGGGTCGCCACGGAGGGCGAGCACGCGGAAACGGCGAGGCCCAGAAAGGCGAAGGCGCACAGCGCCGAAGGAATCGATCTCGTCATGGTGCTCAGGCTATGATGTCACGGGCGGGCGGACGCTTTTTGTTACAGCTACGCTCAGCCCACAATGCCTGGACAATCGCACCGCGCGGTTTGTCCTGTCAACGAAACTCCGAGCGAGAGAGAAACCGTGCTCGACCGCCTGTTCCGGCGCCGCCGTGAAGCCCACGCCGCCGCCGAATTCTTTGTGAAGATCGTGGCGCAGGCCCGTGAACCGGCGTTCTACCGTGACCTGGGTGTTCCCGACACGCTGGACGGCCGTTTCGACATGGTGGTGCTGCACGTCTTCCTGGTGATGCGCCGCCTGAAGGGGCAGGGACAGGCCGCCGCCGAGCGCTCGCGCCTGCTCTATGAGACGATGATCGACAATTTCGAGAAGTCGCTGCTGGAGCAGGGGGTGGGCGACAGCGGCATCAGCCGGCGCGTCAAGACGATGGCCCGCGGCATGGCCGGCCGCATCCAGGCCTACGACCGGGCTCTGGCCGCGGACGCCGACGAGCGGCTGCTGGAGGTGACGCTCGACAACAACGTCTACGGCACGGCGCCGGACACGAATCCGGAGCACCTCTCTGCCATGGCCGCCTATGTCCGGCGCGAGGCCGCCGGGCTGGAGGCGCAACCGCTGGAGTCGCTGCTGGCCGGCGACATCCGTTTCGGGAAGCCGCCGTCCGTGAAGACGGTGTAACGTCTTCTCGCGGGACTTGCCTTTCGGCGCCCCCGATTTCATCTGACACTATGAACGCGCCCGCGGCCGAATCCCGCATTCGCCGACCCGAACGCGGCCACGGGCGCCGCGACGAGGAACAACCATACTATGCAGCACGACAGCGATCCCGCGCCGGAATTCTCGCGCATCGTCCGGGCCGACGCCGTCCACCGCGAGGGCGAGGTGGTCCAGACCATCGAGGCGACTCCGGCCGAACGCGAGGCGCTGGCCGAGCGGTTCGAGTTGGAGTCCATCGACCGCCTGACCGCCACGGTCCGCCTGCGCTCCGTCCGCGGCGGGCAGATGATTCGTGTGGCCGGCAACCTGGAAGCCGACGTCGTGCAGACCTGCGTCGTCACGCTGGAACCGGTGCCCGCCCATGTGGCGGACAGCTTCGGCGCGCTGTTCGCGCCGGAATCAATGGTGCCCAAGGACGAGGACGAGATCGAAATCGACCCGAACGTCGCCGAGGAGGACCTGCCGGAGGCGATGACCAACGGCCGCATCGACATCGGCGAACTGGCCGCCCAGCATTTGTCGCTGGCCCTGGACCCCTATCCCCATGCAGAAGGGATCGAATTCAGCGGCTACAGCGAAGGCGAAGACGAGGACGAAGAGGCCGAGGCCGCCACTTCGGAGAAGCCGAACCCTTTTGCCGCGCTGGAGCGATTGAAGCGTCAGAATTAAGGGCGGAACGGGCTTGCCCTTCGTGGGCAATTGCCGTATTGAATGCCGCTCGCGTCAGGCGGCCCCCCTTCGGGCCGCCTTTTCCAATGAAGAGAGTTTACGGCCATGGCTGTTCCGAAGAAGAAGACCTCCAAGTCGCGCCGCAACATGCGTCGCTCGCATCACGCGCTGCCGACCGCGGCCTACAACGAGTGCCAGAACTGCGGCGAGCTGAAGCGCCCGCACCACGTCTGCGGCTCCTGCGGTCACTACGACCAGCGCGAAGTGGTCCAGAGCGCTCCGGCGGCCTGATGGC
>JAEZPL010000803.1 GCA_023413605.1 Pseudomonadota bacterium | reverse complement strand
ATCTCCGTGGTCAGAGACAACAGCGCGTTGGAAGGGTTCCCATTGCTCATGTAAGCTTGCTCCGCGGCTTGGCGTTCCTCTCCATATAAAGAGGTTTGTGGCCGCGCGCAATATCCATCCTTTGCTCGTAAAGAGGAAGCAGTGTACGAAAAAATCTCACCGGATTTCTTTTTGGACATCACCTCGGAGGTGTGCCCGTTAACCTTCGTCAAAACCAAGTTGAAGGTGGAGGGCATGGCCATTGGGCAGACCCTTGAAGTCCGGCTCAATGCAGGCCAACCCTTGGAGAATGTACCCCGATCCTTAGCCGAACTGGGTCACTCCATTCTGTCCGTCGAGCCTGAAAATCCGGATGAACAGGACGGGATCCACCGGATCCGGGTTCAAAAAGGTTAATGATTATTCGTCTACGTAAGAGTACCGAAGCACCAAAGCGGCAACCCTGCCATCCTGCCTTTTGTAATATCCAGGGCGCCGGCCCACAGAAAAAAAGCCACAAGACTTGTACAGTGCGCGCGCCGGATCGTTGTCTTCGGCGACTTCCAGGAACAGCGCGGTGGCGCCGAGCCGCTGCGCTTCGTGCAGCGTCGCCGCGACAAGTCGTCGCCCGATGCCCCCGGTCCGCGCCTCCGGCAGGACGCCGATGGCGATGATCTCCCCGTCCTCAGCCGCGACGCGCGCCAGGACGAAGCCGACCGGCTCGTCCCCCCGCAAAGCCAGGATGGCGAAGGACCCCGGCTGACCCGCCAGCGTGGCGATGGAGGCAGCGTCCCAGGGATCGTCGGGGAAGCAGGCCTGCTGCAACGCCGCCATGACCGGCGCCTCGATCGGCCCGGCCGGCTGCAACACGATACCGTCGCTCATGCCGGACCGTCGCTCATGCGGGCTTGCGCGGCAGCGTGACGTCGGGGGGTCGCAGGTAGAAGGGCTGGGGCGGAAGACCGACCGACCGCGCCGCGCCCAGCGCCGCCACCACGGCGGCGTCCGGCGTGCCCGGCCCGGCGGCGAAGACCGTGTCGGGCCGGTCTTCCAGCAGCGGGCGCAGCAGCCCGGCCCCGTCGCCGGCCACCAGCAGCGGCCCCTGCGGCAAAAGCCCGGCCAGCCAGCCGGGCACCTCGGCCGGCTCCAGCATCGCCGGTTCGCCCATCGGCGCCAGATCCGGCCCGAAGAGTTGCAGGAAGGGTTCGGCGCGGCGGGAGTCCACGGCGACCAGGACCGCCCTGCCCGCCCGCTCCGCGTCGGGTAGCCCGTGCGCCACCGCCTCGAAGGTGGTGATCCCGACCACCGGCAGGCCGGCGGCCAGCGCGAAGCCGCGCGCCGCGGCCAGCGCGATGCGCAGGCCGGTGAAGGCGCCCGGCCCCACCGTGACCGCAACACGGTCCAACCCGTCAAAGCCGACCGCGGCATCGGCCAGCGCGGCCTCCGCCATGGGCACCAGCGCCTCCGCCTGGCCGCGCGCCATCGGCTCGGCACGCCGCGCGGTGACGCGGCCATCGTCCCACACCGCCGCCGAGCAGCCGGAGGTCGCCGTGTCCAACCCGAGAACTCTCATCGCCGCAACACCTTCATCGCTTCCCTGACCGGCCCCACAGTTTCGATACCCACCCTTGCCAATACCCAACTTCTGCCATGGGTCAAGCCCGTGCTAGACAGCGTGGACCTTTTCTGACGCGCCTGGATCCATGCTGACTTCCATGCTCACCGCCATCACGCCCCCGGCCTTCGACGTCGACATCGACCTGCTCTACGCCACGCCCGACAATCTGGCCGGCGTGCCGATCTACCGCCGGCCCGTGTGCCTGCTGCACCCGCAAGCCGCGGAACGGCTGCGCACGGCCATCGCGCTTGCCCGCGGCATCGGCTGCCGGCTGCGGATCTACGATGCCTTCCGGCCGGTCGAGGCGCAATGGAGGCTTTGGGAAGCCTTCCCCAACCCCGAATACATCGCCGATCCCCGGCTCGGCTCCATGCACTCGCGCGGGGTCGCGGTGGACCTGACGCTGGCCGACGCGAACGGCCGTGTGCTGGACATGGGCACCGGCTTCGACGAGATGACCGACCGCTCGCACCACGCCCGCACCGATTTGACCACCGAGCAGCAGCGCAACCGCGCCGCCCTGCTGGGCGTCATGACGGCGGCCGGCTGGCAGCATTACGCCAGCGAGTGGTGGCACTACCAGCTTCCCGACGCCGAAGGCTACCCCTTGCTGACCGACGCGGCCCTGGGCGGCCTGATAATGGCGTAGGCAAGAAGGTTTGTTGCATCCCTGCATCAACCCGGCGCAGCCTGCGCTGAGCGGGGCGGTTCCAGGACGTTGCGGACTTGTTCCCGGTGGGTCGGATGTGCCACACCACACGGGGTAAGCCGGAAAACCATCCGGCCCCGCGATCCGTATAGGCCGACATGCCGCTTCGACGCGCCGCCACACTCTTCGCAGCGGCCGCCGCCTGGGTGTTCCAGGCCCTGGCGGGCGCTCCCGCCGTGGCGGCGGAGCCGAACGGCGCGGTGGTCTTCGCCTACGACCGTTTCGGCGAGGACCAGACGCCGTCGATCAGCATCCGGCTCGACCAGTTCGAAGCCCATCTGGACGAGTTGGAGAACGGCGACTACGAGGTCCTGCCCCTGCCCCGCATCCTGGAGGCGTTGCGCAGCGGCAAGCCGCTTCCCGACCGGGCCGTGGCCATCACCATCGACGAGGCCAGCCGATCCGCCTTCCGCGAGGCCTGGCCGCGGCTGAAGGCCGCCAACCTGCCCTTCACCCTGTTCGTCGCCACCGACGCCATCGACCGCGGCTCCCCCGCCCACATGACCTGGGCGGAGGTGCGGCAGCTGGCCGCCGCCGGGGTGACCATCGGGGGGCTGGGCGCCTCCACCCAGTCGCTGGTGCCGCGGACGGCGGCCGAGATCAAGGCCGACCTGACCCGCATGGCCGACCGGCTGCAGGCCGAAACCGGCCAGCGCCCGACGCTGTTCGCCTACCCGCAGGGAGAGGTGTCCTCGGCCGTCCGCACGGTGATCACGGAGCAGGGCTTCAACGCCGCCTTCGGCCAGCAGTCCGGCGTGCTGTATGCGCAGGCCGACCGCTGGAACCTGCCCCGCTTCGTCATGAACGAGAGCTTCGGAAGCGTGGACCGTTTCCGGCTGGCCGCCAACGCGCTGCCCCTGCCGGTGACCGATTTGACGCCCGACGACCCGCTGCTGTCCGTCAACCCGCCGCCGCTGGGCTTCACCGTGGCGGAGGGCATCGGCGACCTGTCGCGGCTGGCCTGCTTCGCCTCCGGCCAGGGCCGCACGGCGCTGGAACGGATCGCCGAGGACCGGGTGGAGGTCCGCATCAAGGACCCCTTCCCGCCCGGCCGCGCCCGCGTGAACTGCACCCTGCCCACCCAGGACGGCCGCTGGCGCTGGCTCGGCATGCAGTTCGTGGTTTCGGAATAGGTAAAAAGAAACAAATTTCACCACAAAGACACAAAGGGCACAAAGAAGATCACAAAGGCGCCCTCGCCTCTTGGTGAGTTACCAAATGGCGAGACCGTCTTTGTGAAAATCTTCGTGCCCTTTGTGTCTTTGTGGTTAACCGCTTTCTGCTTTCGCACTCGGCGATCAGCGGATCGCACGCACCTCGACGACCTCGGGGATGTAGTGGCGCAGCATGTTCTCGATGCCGGCCTTCAGCGTGGCCGTCGAGCTGGGGCAGCCGGAGCAGGCGCCCTTCATGGCCAGATAGACCACGCCTTCCTCGAAGCCGTGGAAGGTGATGTCGCCGCCGTCCTGGGCCACGGCCGGGCGGACGCGGGTGTCGAGCAGTTCCTTGATCTGCGAGACGATCTCGTCGTCTTCGCCGCTGCCCTGGGCGTGGCCGTCGCCGGCATCCTCCAGCAGCACCGGCCTGTTGGCGGTGAAGTGCTCCATGATGACGCCGAGGATCGACGGCTTCAGCAGGAACCATTCCTTGTCGCCGGCCTTGGTGATGGTGACGAAGTCGGCGCCCAGGAACACGCCTTCCACCCCGTCGATCTCGAACAGGCGCTGGGCAAGCGGCGAAGCGGCGGCGTCCGCGCGGGTGGGGAAGTCGGCCGTGCCGCGTCCGAGCACGTCGCGCCCCGGCAGGAACTTGAGAGTCGCCGGGTTGGGCGTCTGCTCGGTCTGAATGAACATGATGATATCCTCCATCGGCGCCGGAAGAAGGCTGGCGGCCTACGCAAAACTTGGGCAGAATCGCGCGCCAGATCAAGCATTGCGTCTGTATGGTTTACCAATCCGTGAGCACTCCGCAAGCCGCGGCGCCTCTTCCGCATCCCTGCCCTTCCGACGACGCACAGGCGGTTGTCGACTGGCTTCTGCGCGAAGGGCGCCATGCGCCCAGCATCCAGCAGCTGATGGACCGCTTCTGCCATCGCCTGATGGCGGCGAGGGTGCCGCTGCTGCGCGTCGTCTGCGCCGTGCCGCTGCTGCACCCGCAGATCCGCACCATCGCCTTTTTCTGGCGCCGCAACGCGGAGAATGTGGAGATCTCTACCCGGCCCCACGGGACGGAAACCAGCACCGAATACCTGACCAGCCCCTTCGCCACCCTGATCGAGGACGGCGCCGACGGCCTGCGCTACCGGCTGGAGCAGATGGCTCCGCCCTGGCCCTACCCGGTGTTCGAGGATTTGCGTCAACAGGGCGCCACCGACTATGTCGCCATGACGCTCCTGTTCGCCGGCGGGCGGCGCAACGTGCTGAGCTTCACGACCGACCGGCCCGGCGGCTTTTCCACCGCCGACCTCGCGCTGGTGGATGCCGTTCTGCCGGCGCTGGGTGCGGTGCTGGAAACGCTGGTGCTGCGGCGCCTCGCCACCACGGTGCTAGACACCTACGTCGGGCAGCAGACCGGCGCCCGCATCCTGTCGGGCGACATCCGCCGCGGTACCGGGGCCAACGTGCGCGCGGTGCTGTGGTACTGCGACCTGCGCGGCTTCACCCCGCTCGCCGACCGCCTGCCGCAGGAGGAGCTGATCGCCCTGCTGAACGGCTATTTCGAGATCATGGGCGGGGCCGTGGAGGACAAAGGCGGCGAGATCCTGAAGTTCATCGGCGACGCCATGCTGGCCATCTTCCCGCTGGAGAAGGACGACGTCACCGGCGCCAGCGCCTGCACCAAGGCGCTGGAGGCGGCGGACGAGGCCCTGAAGGCCATGGGCGCCCGCAACGCCGAGCGCGCGGCCTGGGGCCAGCCGACGCTCCGCTGCGGCATCGCGCTGCACATCGGCGAGGTCATGTACGGCAACATCGGCTCCGCCAGCCGGCTGGATTTCACGGTGATCGGTCCGGCGGTGAATCTGGTCAGCCGCATCGAGGGCCTGTGCAACCGGCTGGACCGCAACGTCCTGACCTCCGCCGATTTCGCCGCCGCCTGCGGCAGCCGGCTGATGTCGGTCGGCTGGCACCCGGTGAAGGGCCTGAACCACCCCATCGAGGTCTACGGGTTCAAGGGATAGGCAACCGTCCCGTTTCACCGCAACGTTACAGCTGATGGCGTGCAAGGCGTGACCCAATCTGAACCAACCTCCCCGTCCTTTCGCCCCCTCGCCTTGGCCGCCGCGGCGTTTGCCGCGGGCTGGTCGCTGATGATGCTGGAAATCCTGGGCGGGCGGCTGATGGCGCCGCATTTCGGCTATTCGGTCTACCAGTGGGGGGCGGTCATCGGGGTGGTCATGACCTTCATGGCCGCGGGTTATTGACCGGCGGGCAGGTCGGCGACGGGCCGAAGGCCGTGCCGGCTCTGCGCTTCGCGCTGCTGACCGGTGCGGCCGCGGCGGCGCTGACGCCGTGGCTGGGCAAGCCGATGCTGGCGGACGCCGCGGCGCGCCTGAATCCGGCGGAGGGATCCGTCTTCGGGGCGGCGCTGATCCTGGGGGCGCCCTCCTTCGCGCTGGCCATGGTGTCTCCCATCTGCGCGGGGCTCAGCGCCCTGTCGGGGGCTGCGGCGGCCGGGCGGATCTACGCGGTGGGAACACTGGGCAGCATCGGCGGGACCTTCTTCGCCGCCTTCTACACGATCCCGAACCTGGGCGTGTCGACCGGCTACGCGGTGGCCGCCATCCTGCCCGCCATCGCCTGCGCGCTCGTTCCGGGTGGGAAACGGATGGCCGTTGCGGCGGCGCTGGCCGTGCCGGTTGCCTGGACGGCGGGTCTGGGCGAAGGCAAGGAGTTCGCCGTCTACCGCGAGACCCCGCACAACACGATCATGGTCCGGGAAGACGACCGCGAAATCCGCCTGCACCTGAACGTGCTGTGGGCGACGCAGTCGCGGCTGCGCAAGGACGGCAGCCCGACCGGGCTCTATTACGACCTGTTCTCCGCCGCCCCCGCGATGGCGGGCGGAACGCGCGTGCTGGTGCTGGGGCTGGCCGGCGGTGCCGCCGCCAAGGAGATCCTGGACGCGTGGCCCGACGCCGACATCCTGGGCGTGGAACTGGACGCCGCGGTGGTCGACGTGGCGCGCGAGCGCTTCGGGCTGAGCCCGAAGGTCCGCGTCGCCGTGGCGGACGCCCGCCGCCATGTGGAGACCTCCACCGAGCAACATGACGTGGTGATCGTGGATCTCTACTCCACCGCCATCATCCCCTTCTTCACCGCGACGCGCGAGTTCTTCGCGGCGGTGGAGCGGCGCGTCGCACCGGGCGGGATCCTGCTGATGAACGTGGCCTCGCCGCTTGACCGCGACGCGCTGGTGGGGCCGCTGGCGGCGACGCAGGGAGCGGTTTTCCCGTCGGTGTTCGTGGCCGATGCCGGCCGCGGCAATTATCTGCTGGTCGCCACGAAGGAGAGACGTACGCTCGACGACGTACGCGTACGCCTGCAAAAAGCCCCGGATGCCGCTGCGTACGCCGCCAGCCGCATCCTGGAAACCCTCGCCCCCGCCGACACCGCCGGGCAGCCGGTGCTGACCGACGACCGCAGCGACATCGACCAGCGGAGCCTGGCGGCGCTGTACGGGCGGTGACCGTCTTGCGATCGCTCAGGTGATCGCTTCCAGGGAGTCGTCGCTGAGGCCGCCGGGAACGATGGTCAGGGGGATGCGCAGCTTCGAAAGGCCCCGGTTGGTGAAGTAGGCGATCAGTGGCCCCGGTCCCTCCGGATCGGTGCCGGCGGCCAGCACGAGGATGGAGATGCTCGGCTCCTCCTCGATCAGGGCCAGCACCTCGTCGCGGCGGTTGCCCTCGCGCACGTACAGGGCCGGCAGGGTGCCGGTCAGCTTGTTGACGTCGCGGGCGAGTTTCTGGAGCTTCTGCTCCGCCTCCGTGCGCTGCTCCTCGCGGATCAGGTTCTCAACGGCGAGCCAGTGCTGCATCTCGCCGGGCTCGATGACGTAGAGCAGCGCCACCTTGCCCCCCGACTTGCGCGCGCGCAGGCAGGCGTAGCGCAGCGCGATCTGAAGTTCGGGGCTGTCGTCCACGACGACGAGGAAGATGCGGACCGGTGGCTTTTCGGCAGCGTTTTGGGCGGCGTTGCCCTGCCCAACGGTGTCCTGATTGGCGGTTGCGGTCGGTTCGGTCATCCTGACACCTCATACCCTTCGGAAGGCGACGCCGGCCAGCCAGCCAGCGGCAATCGCGCCGATCACCGCCGCCAAGCCGTAGATTACCGGCTGATTGCGCGCGAAGTCATAAATTTCCGCGCTGAACCCCACCTTGGACACCACCAGCGGCGTGGTCTGCGCGCTGACCACGTCCCCGTCGCGGATCAGCAGGGCTTCCACATTGTACAGCCCCGTCGGCACGTTGGCCGGGAAGTAGATGTTGGTCCGGAACAGCCGCTCGCCAAGAAAGGACACCTGCCCCAGCGTGATTCCGTACAGGCCGGCGCGCTGCTTGTTGCGGATCAGGGCGGAGCGGAACTGCGCCAGCTGCTCCGGCGCCAGCTGTTCGCGCGGGCCCAGCTGCAGGTTCGGCAGGCCGATCTGGTGGCGTTCCAGCACCGGCCGGCTGACGAACTGGTCGAGCGGCCGGTTGGTCGCGACCATGTAGTAGCTCGGCACCTGTTCGAACCGGACGCTGCGGGCGTTGATCCAGATGCCGGCGATGCGTTCCTTTCGGCGCACCGTGACCGGGGTGCGCGGGCCGGTCACCACGATGGCGACGTCGCCGACCCCGTCGGTGGTGCCGAACAGCACGACCTCCGTCCCGGTGAAGCCGGTGGTGATGGCGATCAGGTGGCTCGACAGGTCGGCGACGAGCTGCTGCGCCCACACGGTCGCCGCCAGCGTGCCGCCGGCCACCAGCCCGACCAGCGCCCCGGCGATCCGAATGGTCCAGAGCTTTTGGGGCCGCCATATTTCGGGCCGGGGCTCGCGCTTCACTGCATCCTCGTGGAGATGGTGAAGACGTCTTTCGGTTCGATCACCAGATCGAAGGCCAGCTTCACCGCCACCGCGACGACCAGCGAGGCCAGCAGAAGGCGCGCCTGCTCGCCGCGCAGCTTGCCGCCGGCCTTGGTCCCGAACTGCGCGCCGATGACGCCGCCGATCAGCAACAGCAGGGCCAGCATCACGTCCACCGTGTGGTTGGTGGCCGCCTGAAGCAGCGTCGCCATGGCCGTGGTGAAGATAATCTGGAACAGCGAGGTCCCGGCCACGAGGCCCGTGGGCATGTTCAGCAGGTAGATCATCGCCGGCACCAGCATGAAGCCGCCGCCGATGCCCATGATCGCCACCAGCATGCCGCCCACCGCGCCGATGCCGGCCGGCAGCAGGGCCGATATGTAGAGCTTGGAGCGCTGGAACCGCATCTTCAGCGGCAGTCCATGCAGCCAGATGTGCCGGTGCAGCTTGCCGCGCTTGGCCGTGGGGGCGCGGCGGCGGATCAGCGCGCGGCTGGATTCCACCAGCATCATCCCCCCGATGGTGCCGAGGAACAGGACGTAGGCCAGCGTGATCGCGATGTCGATCTGGCCGATCCGCTGCAGCAGGGCGAAGATCCACACGCCGATGACGGTGCCGACCATGCCGCCCAGCAGCATGACGATGCCCAGCTTCACGTCGACGTTGCCGCGCCGCCAGTGGGCCAGAACGCCCGACACGCTGGCCGCCACCAGCTGGTTGGCCTGGGTGCCGACCGCGATGGCCGGGGGCACGCCGATGAAGATCAGCAGCGGCGTCATCAGGAAACCGCCGCCGACGCCGAACATGCCGGACAGGAATCCGACAAGCCCGCCCATGCCGAGCACGAGCAGCGCGTTGACCGACATCTCGGCAATCGGCAGGTAAACTTGCATGATGGGCGGGGCCGGCGGACGGGAGCGTCCGCCAGCTTAACCCAAGGATTACCGTTCCGGCAATTACGCCAGAACACCCTTTTCCGCCACCAGACCGGCCAGCGCCACCTCCGGCCGGGCGCCGACGTGGCTGATGATCTCGGCCGCGGCGACGGCGCCCAGGCGACCGCACACCGCCGGGGACAGGCCGCGGGTGTAGCCGTAGAGGAAGCCCGAGGCGTAGAGGTCGCCGGCGCCGGTGGTGTCCACCACGCGGTCCACCGGGGCGGCCGGAACCTCGACCACCTCACCGCCGGAAACGATGACGGCGCCCTTCTCGCTGCGGGTCAGGGCCGCGACCTTGCCCAGCCGCTTCACGGCCTCCAGCGCGTCCTCGAAGCGCTCGGTCTTGTAGAGGGCGCCGATCTCATGCTCGTTGGCGAACAGGATGTCGACGTGGTTCTCCACGAGGTCCAGGAACTCCGCGTGGTGGCGGTGGACGCAGAAGCTGTCGGACAGCGACAGCGACACCTTGCGGCCCGCGCCGTGGGCGATGGATGCCGCCTTGCGGAAGGCTTCCTTCGCGCGGGGCGGATCCCACAGATAGCCTTCCAGGTAGGTGACCTGCGAGTTGGCGATCAGCGCCTCGTCGATGTCCTCCGGCCCCAGCTCCACGCAGGCGCCGAGGTAGGTGTTCATGGAACGCTGGGCGTCCGGCGTCACCAGGATCAGGCAGCGCGCGGTCGGGGTGCCGCCCTGGCCGGCCGCCGTCTCGAAATGCACGCCGGTGGCGCGGATGTCGTGGCGGAACACCTGGCCGAGCTGGTCGCTGTGGACCTTGCCGATGTAGGCCCCCTTGCCGCCCAGCGAGGCGATGCCGGCCATGGTGTTGCCGGCGGAGCCGCCCGACATCTCCACACC
>JAEZPL010000800.1 GCA_023413605.1 Pseudomonadota bacterium | reverse complement strand
CCTGCGGATCGGGCGCGTCCTCGCCATCCTCCTCCACCTCGTCCTCGGCCTGCGATTCGGCGAGCGTGGCGAGGTCGGCGAAGGCCTTCCACAGGGTTGCGGTCGGCAGCTTGGCGGCGCTGATCTGCACGTCCAGCTTGTCCGGCATGAAGGCCTTCGGGGCGACCGGTGGAGTCATGCTCAGCCCGGACGCCTCGAACCCCAGCGTCGCGCCGGCCAGCGGCTTGTCCAGATCCTCGACGCTGCTGCGGGTGGAGAGTTGGGCCAGTTCCAGGCGCGTGCCGTCCTCGGGGTTCTCCCCTTTCAGGCCGGTCAGGCGCATGCGGAAGCTCGCCCCGGCCATCAGGCCCTGCATCAGGGGAATCACCTCCGCCGCCGTCGGCTCGGTCCCGGCCAGGGCGTGCGCCTGGGTCAGCCGCTGCATCGCCGCCGCGCGGGACAGGTCGACGCGGGTGTAGCTGCCTTCCGCGGTGAGGCCGGCCAGGGTCATCACCTCCTTCTTGTGCTCGTCGAGGAAGCGGACGTTGCTGATGGACATCGCGCCGGGGCCGCTCCAGGTGGAGGCGCCGGCGGAGGTGCCGTCCGGCTTCAGCTCGCCGGCCATCGTCACGGAACCGATGGTCAGCGCGCTCTCGTCCTTCTTGCCGTTCTTGCCGGTCTTCTTGTCGCTGGTGACCGACAGGTCGCCATAGTCGGCGTCCACGGACAGCAGGGTCTCGTAGGCGCCCGACCAGACGCCGGAGAAGCGCTGGCGGCCGATGCGGATGGTGGCGCCCGGCTTGCCGTCGTTCAGGACGGGGATCGCGTCGGGCAGGGTGGCGGTGATGGCGTGGGTGCCGCCGTCCTGCGGCGTCACCGTCAGGTGGATGCTGCCGACCTCGATGGAGGTGCCGTCATCCTCCACCGCCGTCACCGGGGGCATGGTCACCTCGTAATGGTCGCCGGCCGGTATCGCCACCGGTTCGCCCTTCCAGCGCAGATCGACGCTGTCCTCCGTCTTCGGGAACCAGCGCGCCAGCCCGTCCTTCAGCGCGGCGGCCAGCGCCTTTGCGCCCTCCTCCGTTACCGGCGGGGCCTCCGCGCGGGCGGGTGCCGTGACCGACGTGGTGGTGACGACGCCGGCGACGGCGAGGGCGATGGCGATGGCGAGCGGACGGGCGGGAAGGCGGCGCATGGGAAAGTCTCCGGCTGGGGACCGCCAGCCTAGACGCGATAACCCACACCGGTCCATTGGTCCGACGTCTTACGCTGCCGGTCGTCAGCCGTGGAGAAACCGAATACGACAGCCTCCCTTACGCTTGCATTGCGGGTCCCCAGGCCCAAAACTTACCTCATGACCTCTGTCCTCGATTATCCTGGGGGCGGTCTGGGTGCCGGGGGCCGCGTGGTCGCCGTGCTGGGACCGACCAACACCGGGAAGACCTACCTTGCCATCGAGCGGATGCTCGGCCACCGGACGGGGATGATCGGCTTCCCGCTGCGCCTTCTGGCGCGCGAGAACTACGACCGCATCGTGTCCATCAAGGGCAAAAATGCCGTGGCGCTCGTCACCGGCGAAGAGAAGATCCTGCCGCCCAACCCGTCCTATTGGGTCTGCACGGTGGAATCCATGCCGCTCGACCGCGCGGTGGATTTCCTGGCGGTGGACGAGGTCCAGCTCTGCGCCGATCCGGAGCGCGGGCACATCTTCACCGACCGCCTGCTGAACGCGCGCGGGCTGGTGGAGACCATGTTCCTGGGGTCCGACACCGTCCAGCCGCTGATCCGCCGGCTGGTGCCGCGCGCCGAGTTCATCAGCCGCCCGCGCTTCTCGCAGCTGACCTACGCCGGCTACAGGAAGCTGACGCGCCTGCCGCCGCGGTCCTGCGTCGTGGCCTTCTCGGCGACCGACGTCTACGCGCTGGCGGAACTGATCCGGCGCCAGCGCGGCGGCACGGCGGTGGTGCTGGGCGCGCTGTCCCCGCGCACCCGCAACGCGCAGGTCGGGCTCTACCAGGCGGGGGAGGTGGACTATCTGGTGGCGACCGACGCCATCGGCATGGGCCTGAACATGGACGTGGACCACGTCGCCTTCGCCCGCATCGTGAAGTTCGACGGCTTCGCCCCGCGCCGCCTGCGGGCGCCGGAGGTCGCTCAGATCGCCGGCCGCGCCGGCCGCCACATGCGCGACGGCACCTTCGGCACCACCGACGAGGTGGGGGAACTGGAGGCCGATGTCGTCAACCGCGTCGAGAACCACGAGTTCGAGACGATCAAGACACTGATGTGGCGCAACAGCCGGCTGCGTTTCGACACGCCCGGCTTCCTGCTGAAATCGCTGGAGGAGCGCCCGCCGATCCCGGAGCTGATCCGCGCCCGCGACGCCGACGACCATCTGGCGCTCCAGGCGCTGGTGCGCGACCACGAGATCATGGACCTCGCCAAGGGTCGCGACAACGTGCGCCTGCTGTGGGAGGTCTGTCAGGTCCCCGACTTCCGCAAGGTGCTGTCGGACGCCCACACCCGGCTGCTTGGCCAGATTTTCCGCTACCTGCGCACCGGCGTCGGGCGGCTGGACGAGGACTGGGTGGCCAAGCAGATCGCCCGGCTGGACCGCACGGAGGGCGACATCGACGCGCTGGTGGCGCGCATCGCGCACATCCGCACCTGGACCTACATCTCCAACCGGCCGTCCTGGCTGAAGGACCCCGTCCACTGGCAGGGCCAGACCCGCGCCATCGAGGACCGGCTGTCCGACGCGCTGCACGAACGGTTGACGCAACGCTTCATCGACCGCCGCTCCGCCACGCTGGTCCGCACGCTGAAGGACGGGCGGGAACTGCTGGGCGGGGTGCGCGCCGATGGCGAGGTCGTGGTGGAAGGCCACCCGGTCGGCCGGCTGGAGGGGTTCCGCTTCGTGCCCGACGCGCCGGAAAGGTCGGAAGAGGCGAAGTCGCTGATGAGCGCCGCCCGCCGCGCCCTGCGCGACGAGGTGGCGTCCCGCCTGCGCGCCTTCGAGCAGGAGCCGGACGACGTCTTCGCGCTGGGCATGGACGGGGTGCTGACCGCCGACGGGCTGCCGGTGGCGAAACTCGGCCCCGGTCCGTCGGTGCTGACCCCGGCGGTGATGCCCTTCGACGAAGGGCTGCTCGACGCATCGCAGCTCGACCGCGTGCGCGCCCGGCTGGAGCGCTGGCTGAAGGACCGCATCGCGGCCCGGCTGAAGCCGTTGCTGGCGTTGCGCGATGCCTCCAACACGACCGGGGGCGACTTGACAGGCACCGCGCGCGGGCTGGCCTTCCAGCTTGTGGAGAACATGGGCGCCCTGCCGCGCGCACCCGTCGCCTCGCTGGTCGAGGGGCTGGAGAAGACCGACCGCAAGGCGCTGTCCAAACACGGGGTGCGGCTGGGCGTCTCGCACATCTACCTGACGGCGCTCGCCAAGCCGGGGGCGGTGGAACTGCGCGGCCTGTTGTGGGCGGTGAAGCACCGGATCGCCCTGCCCGTGCCGATCCCGCCGCCCGGCCGCGTGTCTGTGGAGGCCGCGGGCGCGCCGCCGGCCTTCTGGGAGGCCATCGGCTATCCGGCCGCCGGTCCGCGCGCCGTGCGCGTGGACATGCTCGACCGGCTGGAGACCGAGATGCTGAAGAACGCCAAGGAAAAGGCGGTGACGCCCGAGGCGGCGCTCGGCCAGATGATCGGCGTGAAGCCGGAGGAACTGGCCGTCGTGCTGAAGGGGCTTGGCTACACGCGCTCGGTGGCGGAGGATGGGGCGGTGACGTGGCGGCGCCGGCGCAACCACCGCGCCAAGCCGCGCCGCGAGAAGCCCGTCAACACCGACCACCCCTTCGCCAAACTGCGCCAGCTGTCAGGAATTGGATGAGCGACGACCGAGACGACGACTTCGATGACGGCCCCGAAAACGATGGCCAGCCAGACCCCGGCGCCGGCCGGCTGCGGATCGACAAGTGGCTGTGGTTCGCGCGCTTCTTCAAGACGCGCAGCCTCGCCGCGAAGCTGTGCAACGGCGGGGCCGTGCGCGTGTCGGGGACGGTCGTCACCAAGGCGCATTTCGCGGTGAAGTCCGGCGACGTGCTGACCTTTCCGCAGGGGCGGCACATCCGCGTCGTCAAGGTGACGGCGCTGGGCAGCCGCCGCGGCCCGGCGGAAGAGGCGCGCACCCTGTACGAGGATCTCGCCCCGCCCGTGCGGGAGGAGGCGATCCAGGATCCCTATCGCGACCCGGCTCCCCGCGATCCCGGCGCCGGCCGACCGACCAAGCGCGACCGGCGCGCGCTGGACCGTTTGCAGGAAGACCGCCTGCACAGCGAGGAGTAGAACGGAAAGGGCAGAAGAAAGCGCGGTCTCGGCCATTGAGTTTCGGGGGCGGCGACCACATCTGCGCGGTTACCGACGCAGTCGCCGCATCCGGAGCCCATTTTTTCCATGTTCGAACTTTTCGCCGACCCGCAGGTCTGGGCCAGCCTCCTGACGCTCACCGCGCTGGAGATCGTGCTGGGCATCGACAACATCATCTTCATTTCGATCATGGCGGCGAAGCTGCCGGTTCACCAGCAGAAGCGGGCGCGGCAGGTGGGGCTGGCGCTGGCGCTGATCACGCGCCTGATGCTGCTGGCCTCCATCGCCTGGATCGCGACGCTGACGCAGCCCCTGATCTCCGTGTTCGGGATGGATTTCTCGGGCCGTGACCTGATCCTGATCGGCGGCGGCCTGTTCCTGATCGCCAAGGGCACGACGGAGATCCACCACACGGTCGAAGGCCACGAGGAGGAAGGGGCCAAGCCGAAGGTCGCCACCTTCGGCGGCGTGGTCGCCCAGATCATGGTTCTCGACATCGTCTTTTCGCTGGACAGCGTGATCACCGCGGTCGGCATGTCCAACCATCTGCCGGTGATGGTCACCGCCGTCGTCATCGCCATGGGCGTGATGCTGTTCGCCTCCGGCCCGGTCGGCGACTTCGTCAACCGGCACGCGACCGTGAAGATGCTGGCCCTGTCCTTCCTGCTGCTGGTCGGCATCGCGCTGGTCGCCGACGGCCTGGGCTTCCACATCCCCAAGGGCTACCTGTACTTCGCCATCGCCTTCTCGGCGCTGGTCGAGGCGCTGAACCTCCTGGCGACATCCCGCCGGAAGCGGCGGCAGGAAGACGTCGCGCACTGATCCGGAAGGATCCGGACAGGATCGACCTGAAAAAAGACCGGGCCGCCCCTGCAAGGGCGGCCCGGTTTTCTTTTGCCCATTCCCTTTGCCCGGACGGTTCCGGGCGGGGATCACGACGCCGCGGTCATGTGCTCGTAGGCGAGCTTGAACAGGTCGCGGATGGAGACGATGCCCACGGCGCGCTTGCCCTGGGTGATGGGCAGGTGGCGGTAATGCTTCGAATGCATCAGGGCCAGCGCCTCGCTGGCGTCCGCGTCCGGCGGCAGGGTGTCCGGGTTGCGGGTCATGATGGCCGAGACTTCCGTCGCGAACGGGTCGATTTCGGTGGCAAGCACCTTGTTGTTCAGGTCGCGCTCGGTGACGATGCCGACGAGGGCGCCGTGATTGACCACCAGCACGGCGCCGATGTTCTTCTCCGCCATCAGCTTCGACACGGTCAGGACCGAGGTGTCCTCCGGCACCAGGATGAGTTCCTGCGACTTCACCACGTCAGGAACCAGCTTACGCTTCATCGTTTCCCCCGAATTGAAATAAGTTTGCAAACTTAAGCTTCAGGGGGAAACAATAGCAAATATCCGGCGCGCGAAACTGCGGCGGAAGACCGCACCTCCTGCGGGGTAGTCAAGGTTCGGGATGGCGCTCAGCAGCGGCGCAGGACGACGGTCAGGTTGTTCGCGGGCATCTCGACCACCTCGGCCAGGGTGAAGCCGGTCGCGGCGCGCTCCACCTTCCCCAGGTCGCGCACGCCCCAGGCGGGGTTGCGGGCCTTCAGGCTGTCGTCGAACGCGGCGTTGCTGGGGGCGGTGTGGCGCCCGTCGCGCATGAATGGGCCATAGAGCAGCAGCGGAGCCCCCGCGGGCAGCAGCCGGGCCGCGCCGTCCAGCAAGCCCAGCCCCGCCGGCCAGGGCGCGATGTGGATCATGTTGATGCAGACAATGGCGTCGGCCCGGTCCAGCGGCCAATCCCGCGCGGCGGCGTCGAGGTCGAGCGGATCGCGCAGGTTGGTCAGGTTGGCCACAGCACTCCAGGCGCGGATGCTGGCGCGCAGATCGGGATCGGGGTCGCTGGGCTGCCAGGTCAGGTGGGGCAGGTCCTCGGCAAAGGCGACGGCGTGCTGGCCGGTGCCGCTCGCCACTTCCAGCACCAGCCCCTGCGGCGGCAGGACGCGGCGCAGCACCTCCAGGATGGGGGCGCGGTTGCGCTCCGTCGCGGGGGCGTGCTTGCGGGCATCGGCGGACTGGAGCGGGTCGAACAGCGGATCGGGCGTTGTCATGGGGAGAGGCTACGCGCCCTCGCTGCGGACGGCAACCTCGGCCACGCCGGGGCGGCGGGCCAGCCAGGACCCGGCCGCCAGCAGGACCGCCCCCAGCAGGACCGCTCCCGCCGCACCGGCCAGGGCCATGTCGAAGCGGCCGGTTCGCTCCACGATCATCCCCGCCGGCAGCGGCCCGATGATCTGCCCGACGCCGTAGGCCGCGGTCAGCGCGCCGATGATGCGGGCGGATGCGCCGTCCGACAGGGTGCGGCCCAGCGTGAAGCTCAGCGTGACGATGCCGATGAAGGTGCCGCCGTACAGCACGGCGGACAGCACAGCGGCGACGGGAACCCCCGTGACCGGCAGCAGGATGCCGACCGCCTGCACCACATGCGCCAGGATCAGCGCCCGCCACAGGCCCAGCCGGCGCCCTGCCGCCGCCCAGATCAGGCCGGACAGCATGGCGGCGATCCCGCCGACCATCCAGGCCGCCTCGCCCAGCCGGGCGGTCTCCGGCATGCTTTTCAGGATGGACACCAGGAAGGTGCCGGTGATGATGTAGCCGCCGCCTTCCAGGAAATAGGCGATGGTCAGCAGCACCAGCGGCGCCGGCAGGCCCGCGGACGGACGCTTTGACCCGGCCGCCGCGGCATGGTGGTGGGCGGCCGGCGGGTCGGTCAGCCACAGCCAGGGCAGGGCGCCGAGGCCCGTGCAGATCAGCCCCAGCCACAGCCAGTCGCCGCGCCAGCCCAGCCGGTCGCCCAGCAGGGCGACGAACAGGCCGCTCGCCGCGATGCCCAGCCCCACGCCGGTGAAGACCCAGCCGTTCCACGACTCCCGTCCGGCGCGCGCCAGCGCGTCCAGCGCCATGGCGACGGCCAGGATGAAGATGCCGGCACTGGCCAACCCCGACACGAAGCGCAGGACGCCCCACGCCGCCATGCTGTCGGTCAGGCCCATGCCGGCGGTGGTGGCGACGCTGGCGACCAGAGACGCGCGGAACACCGCCGTGCGCACGGTCCCGTGCGGCACCAGCGTGGCCCCCAGCGCGCCGACCAGATAGCCCAGGTAGTTCAGCGAGGCGAGCAGCCCGGCGCCGTCGGCGCCCAGCCCGGTGGCCTCCTGCATCGCCGGCAGGATCGGCGTGAAGGCGAACCGCCCCACACCCATCGAGATGGCCAGCGCCAGAACACCGCCGATCAACACCCGGACCATGGACCTCTCCTCAACTGGAACGGGCCGATTCTCGCGCGACGAACCCCTCATTTCCAATGAAATGTTTCGATGCTATGCTTCACTCGGAGTGATGGGAGCGTGTCATGGACCTTGCGGGCCTGCGTGTGGTGAAGGCGGTGGCCGAGACGGGAAGCGTCAGCCGGGCGGCCGAATCGCTCAACTGCGTCCAGTCGAACGTGACCGCGCGCCTGAAGCGGCTGGAGGAGGATTTGGGCGTCGACCTGTTCCGGCGCCTCAGCCGCGGCATGGCCCCCACCCCGGCCGGCCGCGTGCTGGCCGACTACGCCGACCGCGTGCTGCGGCTGGTCGCGCAGGCC
>JAEZPL010000791.1 GCA_023413605.1 Pseudomonadota bacterium | reverse complement strand
GCCCTGGCGGGCCTTGAAGCGCGGGTTCTGCTTGTTGATGACGTAGACGCGGCCCTTGCGGCGGATCACGCGGCAGGCCTTGTGGCGCGTCTTCATCGACTTCAGCGAGTTAACGATCTTCATAATTCTTCATCCTGGTCGGTCGGCGGCTCGATCGAAGGCGCGCACCATAGTGCGGCGCATCCCGGCTGTCAACGGATTGAGGTTGTAACCGAAAGATGGCGGATTCTTCGGTCATTCCGCCGGTTTCAGCGCATAAAAGCGAAAGACCTTCATCCCCGCCTCCATGGCGGCGATGCGGCGGACCCACATCTCCACCTCGTCCATCACGGCAAGCTTGGTGTCGCGATCCAGATGGTGGCGCTCAAGATGCTCGACCAGCCCCTGGATGGCCGACAGGATCAGGCCGCGGTGGGTGTCGGTGATGTCCTCGGCGATTCGCAGGTCCAAATTCCGCTGGGCGAAGGCGGCGGCCATCTGCTCCTTCGACCACAGGTGCGGCTGCATCGGTTCCTTGTTGCACCAGACCTGGACCGCCTTGGCGCCTGCCAACGCGGGATCGACCACATAGTCGGTCATCAGCAGATGGCCGCGCGGCTTCAGCGCCATTTCCATCCCGTCGAACAGCTGGTCCTTGTTCAGGACCGAGAACATGCCCTCCTTGTAGACGATGGCGTCCACACGCTTGGGATAGCTGAAGCTTTCCGGGTCGTAGGTCTCGATCACCGCCTTCTTCTCCAGCCCCACCTTGAAGGAGCGCACCATGGCCTCCTTCGCCAGCGGTTCCGACGCCTCCAGCCCGGTGACCCAGCAGCCGTACTTGCTGGCCATGGTCCGGCTGGTGCCGCCGAGGCCGGCGGACAGGTCCAGCACGCTCATCGCCGGGTTGAGGCCCAGCGGCTTCACCAGATACGGGATGTGATCGTGGCCGCCCGGCGTGTTGAAGCCCTCGCCCCACAGCTTCTCCGCCACCTCGATTCGCGTGGCGGTCCACAGCGGCTTGCCCCAGCGGTTGACGCCCGGTCCGTGCGCGGGCGCGGCAGGCTGCGGAGCCGGGGCCGAAGCCTGGGACTTCGCCGCCTCCTCCTCCGCCTTCGGACCCTTCAGGCCGGAGAGGTCATAGCCTTCCCACCAGGCGTGCAGACGGGTTTTGAGGTTCAGGCGGGGGGCCCCCGCGTGCTCGTCGTGGTTCTTCTCGGTCATCGCCATCGCGCCTGCACCGGTGGCCGGACCGGCAAGGGCGCATGGCGACCCGCCCATGGCGTCCGTACCGGCGGAAATTTCCTTTTGGTTGCCAAGACGCATGGCGTCTCGCAGCACAATCGAAACGGTCCAGCCATCAGGTTAATCGGGCACTGAATTCATGCAAGCGTAAAACGCCCATGGCTCATCACCGGACGGTATTCTCCCCGGGATTGCCGTCCATGGCGGCCACGCGCGTGCCGTTGGCGCGCAGCACCGCCCGGCAGGCCTGCGGCATGTTGACGTAGCGCGGTTGAGGCTTCCCGTTGTGCCGCTCGACCAGCGGGTAAACCGAGCCGAGCCAGGATTCCAACTCCCCGCCGCAGCCGTCACCCTCCGGGATATCGCGCTGGTCCTCGCACTGGGGGCTGCCGGCCGGGCAATTCAGGCGGATGTGCATGTGCCCGTCGTGGCCGTGCCAGGGCCGCAGCTTGCGCAGGAAGTCGCGGTTCGGCCAGGAATGCCGGCACATCGCCAGCTTGATGGCCGGGTTCACGAAGATGCGCGCGACACGCGGGTCGGCGGCGGCGATGCGGATCATCTGCGCCTGACGCTCCGACCAGTCGGTGGTCACGCGCATCCGGTTGTAGTCGACGAAGTTGATTTCGGTCACGCTTTCCCGCGCGTTGCGCCCCATGGGCGGCAGATCCAGCCGCAGCCAGACGTCGGCGTCCAGCCCGATCTGGTGGCTGGCGTGGCCGAAGCTCATCGGCCCGCCGCGGGCCTGCCCCATGTCGCCGACCAACGCGCTGCCCAGGCCGGCGGCGGCGACCTTGCGGCCGAAATCCTTCATGAAGTCGATCAACTCCGGATGGCCGTAGTAGCGCTGGCGCGACATCCGGATGACCTGATAGCCGGTGCCTTCCCCCGGCAGAGGTCGCGCGCCGGTGACGCAGCCCGCGGCGTAGCCGCCGATGGACTGGGCGGGGCCGAGGGCCGGTCCGCTCACCTGGCTCCAGGCGATGGAGTTCGGGGCGGGCGGTGCTGGCTTCTTCTTTTGCGATCGGGCATCGGCGCTTCCCGTCAGAGCGGCGACGATCATGCCCGCCACCAGCATTCCCACCGCCAAGCGCCGCATCATGTCCCCCAAGGGCAGCCGATGCGAAAGATTAAAGCCAATGATTGTTAACGAAAAGTGAGGCTCACGCTGGTGTCACAGCCCCTTTGTCTTACCGCGTTGCGTCGGCTTACCGCCAGGCTTCAGTCGAGCGTCTGGCGGTAGCGCTTCAGCGCAAGCACCGTGACGGCGGCCAGGAAGGCCAGCAGGGGCACCACCTCGCCCACGATCTCCGCCGGGCCGTTGCCCTTCAGCAGGATGCCGCGGACGATGCGCAGGAAATGGGTCAGCGGCAGCGCCTCCCCCAACACCTGCGCCCAGGCGGGCATGCCGCGGAACGGGAACATGAAGCCCGACAGCAGCATCGACGGCAGAAAGAAGAAGAAGGACATCTGCATGGCCTGAAGCTGGTTCTTCGCCACCGTGGAGAAGGTGAAGCCGACCGCCAGGTTGGCCGCGATGAACAGGATCAGCACCAGCGACAGCAGCGTCAGGCTGCCCATGATCGGAACGCCGAACAGCGCCCGCGCCGCCAGCACGATGATCACCACCTGGACGTAGCCGACCAGGATGAAGGGCACGATCTTGCCCAGCATCACCTCGAACGGGCGCACGGGCATGGCCAGCAGGTTTTCCATGGTCCCACGCTCGCGCTCGCGGGTGACGGCCAGCGCCGTCATCATCACCATGGTCATGGTCAGCACCACCCCCATCAGGCCGGGGACCACGTTGTACTGGGTGATGCCCTCCGGGTTGTAGCGGCGGTGGATGCGCAGTTCGACCGGGTCGGGCGTGGAGCGCAGATGCGTCAGCGGCCCCTTCAGGTCGGGGTCCAGCGCCTGCCGCGCGATGGTGGTCAGCGCGGCCAGCGCGTTGCTGGTCGCCGCGGGGTCGGTCGCGTCGGCCTCCACCAGCAGCACCGGCCGGACGCCGCGTTGCAGGTCGCGGGAAAAGCCCGCGGGGATGGTGACGGCGAACTGCACCTCCCCCTCCGCCAGCATGCGGTTCAGGTCGGCCTCGCCGTCGGCGGCGCGGGTCACGTCGAAATAGCCGGAATTCGCCATGGACGCGACCAGCGTGCGCGAGAAGGCGCTGTTGTCGGCGCTGAGCACCGCGGTCGGCAGGTGCTTGGGGTCGGAGTTGATGGCGTAGCCGAACAGGATCAGCTGAAGGATCGGCACCCCCACCATCATGGCGAAGGTCAGCCGGTCGCGGCGCATCTGGATGAATTCCTTGACCATCACCGCGATGAATCGCGCGACGCTGAACTGGGCGCTGAGCCGGGTCATGCGAAGTTGTCCGTGCTGCGGTTCATCAGGTGGATGAACACGTCCTCCAGCGTCGGCTCGGTCGCCTCCACGCGCAGGCCGGGCTCGCCGGTCCAGGGACGCAGCGCCTCGTCCAGGGCGTGAGCGTCGGTGCCGCTGACGTGCAGGCTGGTGCCGAAGGCCGCCACCATCTCCACCCCCGGCTTGCCGTGAAGGTCGGCCGCGATGCGCCCGAGATCGGCCCCGCCCACCTCGTAGGTCACGAGGCCGGAATTCGCGATCACCGCGTCCACCGTGCCCTGCGTCATCAGCTTGCCGTAGGCGAGGTAGGCGATGGCGTGGCAGCGCTCGGCCTCGTCCATGTAATGGGTGCTGACCAGCACGGTCAGGCCCTCGCCCGCCAGCCGGTGGATTTCGTCCCAGAACTCCCGGCGGGCCTTGGGATCCACGCCGGCCGTGGGCTCGTCGAGCAGCAGCAGCCTCGGCTCGTGCAGGATGCAGGCGGCCAGCGCCAGCCGCTGCTTCCAGCCGCCGGACAGCTCGCCCGCCAGCTGCGCCCGCCGGTTGGCGAGTCCCAGCCGGTCGAGCGCCGCGGCCACGCGCCGTTTGCGGTCGGGCAGCCCGTACATGCGGGCGACGAAGTCCAGGTTCTCGGCGATGCTGAGGTCTTCCCAGAAGCTGAACTTCTGGGTCATGTAGCCGACCTGCCGCTTGATGGCGGCGCTCTCGGTCCGGATGTCGAGGCCGAGGCAGGTGCCCTCCCCCGCGTCGGGCGTCAGCAGGCCGCAGAGCATGCGGATGGTCGTCGTCTTGCCCGATCCGTTCGGCCCGAGGAAGCCGTAGATCCGCCCCGTTCCGACCTGGATCGAAAAGCCGTCCACCACCGTCTTCGCGCCGAACCGCTTCACGAGTCCGTGCACGTCGATCGCCAGTTCCCGCCCCGACCCGGCGGCGGGGGAGGATCGGGATAGGGGCGGCACGCCGGTCATCGCGGCACCTCCAGGTCCACCGGCAGCCCCGGATTGAGGGCCGCGCCCGCCTGCGGTTTCGCCTCCACCCGGAAGACCAGCTTTTCGCGGCTGCCGATGCTGTAGATGACCGGCGGCGTGTATTCCACGCGCGGCGAGACGTAGGTGACCCGCGCGGTCAGGTCCGGCGGGCAGCCGTCGCAGCGCACGCGCAGGTCGGCGCCCGGCCTGACCCGGTTCATCAGCGGCTCCGGCACGAAGGCCACCAGCTTCACGTCGCCGGGCGGCAGAAGCGACACGACGGGGGAGCCCGCGGGCACCCATTCGCCGGGGTTGAACAGCGTGTCCTCCACCAGCGCGTCGGCCGGCGCCACCGGCGCCAGTTCGGCCAGACGCTTCACCGCCTGGGCCAGCGCGGCGTCCGCCTGGGTCACCGCGTCCTCCGCGGCGCGGAGCTGGTCCGGACGGGCCGGCAGGTTCGACACGGCAAGCTGCGCGGTCAGCTCCGCCAGCCGCGCGCGGTCGCGGTCGAAGGC
>JAEZPL010000702.1 GCA_023413605.1 Pseudomonadota bacterium | reverse complement strand
GCGACCGGACGGCGGAAATGCCGGTCATCGGCGGCTCGGCGGAGATCACCTCGCTGTCGGCCACCCTGCGCGACCTCGTGGACGGGCTGATCCACCGCGACGCGGCGCTGGTGCGGCTGGAAGACATCGCCTACCAGGACCGTCTGACGGCGCTGCCGAACCGCCGCTATTTCGAACAGTATGTGGAGGCCTCCACCTCCGGCAACGGTTCGGCCATTTTCCTTTACATCGACCTGGACGGCTTCAAGCCGATCAACGATCGGCTGGGGCACGACGTGGGCGACATCGTGCTGCGGCAGGTGGGTGGGCGCCTGTCCGTCTGTTTCCGCGGCGACGACGTGGTGGCGCGGCTGGGCGGCGACGAATTCGCGGCGGTCCTGCCGGCGCGCGCCGGCATGGCTCCCCCGGACCTGGACGCGCTGGCCGGGCGCATCATCGCCGCGGTCAACGAGCCCGTGGTCGTCAAGGGCGAGGCGGTGAAGGTCGGCTGCTCCATCGGTATCGCGCGGTGGCCGCAGGATTCCGCCGACGTGACGGAGGTTCTGCGCTTCGCCGATCAGGCGCTCTACCGTGCCAAGCGCGACGGGCGCAACCGGGCCGTCCGCTGGTCGGATACCCCGGCGTCCGAGGTCGGGGCGGCGTAGCCGGCCCGGCTTCCGCCGTTTCCCTTTCTGCCGTTTCCCCCGTCCGCCGCTTCTTCTCGCCAAGCGGGGAACCGCATCCGGCACCGGCCGAGCCAGCGTTGGGTAAGGCGCTTGCACGGTGGAGCGTCCGACCTGTCTTGCCGTTTCATATCCATGCCGGAATCACATGGCCGGCATGACACGGATTGCCCACGGCGGGAGGATGACATGAGCCTCGACAGTAAGGGACAGCGCGCCCGCATGCTCCGCTTGCTCGCCGTGGTGGAGCATTACGAGCGGAACAGCGCCGTCGGCGCGCAGCTCATGCGAGGCACCCGCTACGAACTGGCCGTGCAGGCGACGGACGTGAACGGGGACCGCTGCCTGTTCCCGGCCTGCGGCTGCGTCGGGGCCGACTGCGCCCGCCGGCCCCCGCCCGGCCCGCAGATCACCTGGGGCGGCCCCCGCGCCGGATGGCGCGTCCGTTATTAGACGCCGCTTGGCGCGTTTGACTTAATAGTGCGGAGGCGGCGGCTCGTCCTGCGCGGCGCGGGGCATGCCGGATTCCAGTTCGGCCACGCGGTCGCGCAGGCGGCGCACCTGCGCGGTCAGCAGGTCGATGGTCCGTCCCTGCTCGAACATCACCGAAGACAGTTCCTCGGCCATGCGCTCGTGGTGGGCCAGCCTCATTTCCAGCTCGGTCAGGCGGTGTTCGACGGCGTCGTTCATGAAAATTCCCAGCGTTGGGGCCTTCTGCGCGAGATTTAGGGGCCTCTGGCCGCAGCTTTAAAGCATCCTGCCCCCGGCTGCCGCTGTTTTGTTGCCCGCATTTTGTTCCAAGTCCGGTTCCAGCCGGCGGGGGTAAGGTTTGCTTCAACAAAGCAACAAAATTGCGAGGAGACCATGTTGCGATTGGGAACGAAAGTCCGCCATCGCGGGCGGGACGGGATGGTGATCGCCCGCACCCTGGGCGGAAGCCGCTCCTACGACCTGCGGCTGGTCGACGGGACCATCGTGAAGTACGCCCGGGAAGAGGAGTGCGAGGAGATCGCCTCCGACGCCGGCCTGCGGCCTCCGTACGGTGGCGCGCGCCCGAGCGGCCTGCACCTGCCGGGGTGACCGGCTGCCCGCTGGCAGGGCGGGCGTGAAGGGGAACGTTGCCGAAGCCGGTCCGTCCGCGCAATATCGCGGGATGGAACGGCTGGACGAAGACGAGCGCCCGCAGCGGCGCTGGCGCGTGATCGAGGGTGGCGGAGCTTCGGAGGATGCGGCGCGGCCGATCCCCGAGGATTATGGGCTGTCGCCCGCGGATCTGCGCATCTGGTACGCCCCTGGGCGCGTCGGGGCGGTGCTGGCGCTGACCGCCACGGTGGGCATGGCCGCCGTCCAGGCCTATGGTGGTGCGCGAATGACGGACCCCTGGATCCTGGGCGCCTTGGGCGGGCTTCTCTACGGCGGTCTGATCGGTGGCTTCGCCGGGTTGGGCCTGCTGGTGCTGGTCCACTGGTGCGACCCGATGCTCGGCCTCGCCTGGCCGGTCTACGGCCGCCTGCGCCGCTACCGCGAGGCGCTGGCCGCCGCCCGCGCCGCCGAAGGGGATGCGTGACGGGGGCCTTCCGCACAATGGTTCCACGATCATTGGTAGAAGCGTGAGGCGTATCCCATTGGAACGATAGTGATTCGGCGTGCAGACCCAATCTGTATAAGAGCAGATAGGAGAAACGCTGTGAACAGATTCGACGAGAAAGTCTATCGCGTTCCTAAGCGCAGAGAGGGACCAAGCCTGGCCGACCAGAAAAGCCAGTTGGTCCGTTTGAAACAGGATCTTGAGCAGTTCAAGGCGCGTCAGGCGGGCACCGCCGTGATTGGTACTTTGCAGGCCCGCATTCGTGATCTGGAGGCATCCGTTTCCCGCGCCGAAGCCGCGCGCATGCTGGACCACCAGTCGCGCCGCCAGAACGACGGGGGCGACGCCGGGGAGCCCACAGCGGCACCTGCCGGCGGTCTCCGCGCCACCTCCAGCCGCTTTCCGCCCCGCGGCCGTCCCGGCCGCAGCTTTTAACCGACAGGGCCGTCCCGGCCGCAGCTTTTAACCGAATAGGTCGGCCCGGCCGTGGCTGATGATTGATGTTGCCGGGTTCGCCCGGTTCAGGGACGGCCCGGAATGTCCGGGCCGCTTTCCGTTTCAGGCCTTGCTGTTCCAAACTCCACGGCATCCGCTGATCCTCCCCGGCACGCTCCTTGCTTTGTTGCCGCCAACAAACAATGAAGCGGGTCGGAGACACCATGAGGGTTGCCATCGGATTGCGGCACAAGCTGCCCGCAATGGTTGTGTGTGCGTCGTTCCTGTCCATCCTCGCCGCCGGCACGCTCGGCTACATGTCGGCCGCCGAAGGTCTGAAGGCTGGGGAGCGCAACAAGCTGGAAGCATTGGCCAGCGCCCGGCAGGCCACGCTGGTCGACTATCTGGAAGGGCTGACGGACGACGTGCTGGTGACGGCGAACGTCCGCATGCTGCGCGACGGACTGGTCGGGCTGGTGAACGGCTACCGCCTGGAAGGCGCCAACGGCGCGTCCGACGCCATCGTCCGGCGCAAATACATCGACGAGAACAAGAACCCGCCCGACCAGCGCAGCAAGCTCGACCAGGGTGGCGCCAGCCTGTACGACGCGACGCACGCCAAGATACACCCCTGGCTGCGCGACTTTGCGAACGGGCGGGAATACGACGACATCTATCTGATCGCCCCGGACGGGACGGTGCTCTACAGCGTGGCGAAGCGCGACGACTTCGCGACGAACCTTGTCGGCGGGCCATTCAAGGACACGGCGCTGGCCGAGGTCTTCGCCAAGGTCAGCGCGCAGCCCAAGGCCGGCCGGGTGATGATGAGCGATCTGGCCGCCTATGCGCCG
>JAEZPL010000682.1 GCA_023413605.1 Pseudomonadota bacterium | reverse complement strand
GAAGGCCCATTCGATGGCGACGACGGGGACCTTGTGGTCCTCCACCAGCCACGCCTCGATCCCGCCGGGGCTGACCACGCGCTTGATCTCGATCGCGTGAGCGGGGAGGACAGTGAAGGCTGTCAGGAATAGGGCGAGGACAGCGAAGATGGCCCCCTCCCTAACCCTCCCCTTCTTCGACGGGGAGGGGACTGCCGCTGGCTCCGCAAATTTTCCCTCCACCGCGTAGCGGGGGAGGGAGGGACCCGCGGAGCGGGAGGGAGGGGGCACGGGGGCGTGCGCGTTCATCTCAGCTTCCCTTGTCCTGGAGCGGCAGCAGAAGGCCGGTGACGTGGTTGGTCTTGCCCAGCACGGCGCGGGCGGCGGCGTTCACCTGATCGGCGGTCACCGCGTCGATGCGGACCGGCCAGTTCTCCACATCGTCGATGGTCTGGCCGGTGGCCAGCGCGGCGCCCAGCGCCTGGGCGGGACCGGTCAGGCTGTCGCGGGCGTAGGCGGCCTCGGCCAGCATGCGCTTCTTGGCGGTGGCGACCTCCTCCTCCGTCACGCCCTTGTCGATCACCTTCTGGATCTCGGCGTTCAGCGCCGCTTCCAGCGTGTCCATGGAGACGCCGGCCGCGGGCGTCGCGCCCGCGCCGATGGTGGTGATGTCCCAGGCGGACGGGCTGTAGCCGAGATAGGCGGAGGTGGCGACGCGCTGGTCCATCACAAGGCTGCGGTAGAGGCGCGAGGTCGGGCCGCCGCTCATGATCTCCGACAGCACCTCCAGCGGGTAGGCGTGGCCCTCGGGGTCCTTGCGGTAGGAGGGGGCGAGCCAGCTGCGGCGGATGGAGGGCTGGCGCACCTCGTCGTCGCGCAGGATCACGCGGCGGGCGGCGCTGATCGGCGGCTCCTGCACGCGCTTGCGCTCGGGCACGGCGCGGGCGGGGATGGAGCCGTAGTATTTCTCGGCCAGCGGCTTCAGTTCCTCGGCGGTCACGTCGCCGGACACGACGAGGATCGCGTTGTTCGGCGCGTACCACGTCTTGTAAAAGCGCTCCGCATCCTCCCGCGTCAGGCCGGCCATCTCCTGCGGCCAGCCGATGACGGGCGTGCCGTAGGGATGATGGACGTAGAGCGTGGCGTTGATCTGCTCGCCGATCCGGTCGGCGGGCTCGTTCTCGATGCGCTGGCGGCGCTCCTCGATGATGACGTCGCGCTCCGGATAGACAACCTCGTCGGTGAGGCGGAGGTTCGACATGCGGTCGGCCTCCATCTTCATCACCATCTCAAGCCGGTCGCGCGCGACGTTCTGGTAATAGGCCGTGTAGTCCCACGAGGTGAAGGCGTTGTCGCGCCCGCCGTTCTTGGCGACGGTGCGGCTGAAGGCGCCGGGCGGAACCTGATCCGTCCCCTTGAACATCAGGTGTTCCAGGAAATGGGCGATGCCGGACACGCCGCGTTCCTCGTCGGCGGCGCCCACCTTGTACCAGACCATGTGGGTGACGACGGGCACGCGGGGGTTGTTGATCACCACCACCTGCATGCCGTTGGACAGGGTGAAGGTTTCGGGGAAGAAGACGCCCTTTTCCACCGCCAGGGCGGTGTGGGCCGTGCCGAGCGCCAGGGGTAGGGCCAGGGCGGGGACGGCCAGGGCGAGTGCGCCGGCCACGACGAGGCGGCGGACGAGGCTGGAGGCGGACATGTGGCCTTCTCGCTTCCGGAAAAGAAAAGGGGCGTTCCCCAAGCCGAGGAACGCCCCCTGGATAATGGTGAGGCAGGACGCTTAGAACAATCCTTCCAGCGGCGCCTTGCGCTTGCGCTCGACCGTCGGAACGGTTCCGTCGTTGAGCGGCTTGCCCGTGGCCTGGGCCTCGCGCAGGCGCTGCGATTCCTTCTTCGGATCGACCACGGAGAAGGGCTGCTCCTGCGTCTGCCAGAACAGCAGCGTGTCGATCCAGCGCTTGTCGGCGACGATGAGCTGGGTGGTCTCCTGGTCGACCTTGTTGCGGATGCCCGGCTCGATGCCGCTCTTGGCGCCGGCCTGCGCGATCAGCGCCGACTCGCCCTGCGTCTTGCCGGCCGCCGCTGCCGCGGCGCCGCGCGAGGAGCCGCCGAACACGCTGGCCGCGGCGACGGCGCTGGAGGTGGAATCCTGCGGGCGCATCGCGCCGGGGCGGGGCGGAGGAAGGCTGGCGAGGCTTGGCGGCATGCTCAGCGGCGCGCGGGACACGACGGTGAACTCGTCCGGGCTCTGCCGGTCGAGGCCGATGGAGCGGCGGACGTCCGAGCATCCGGTGAGCGCCAGCGCGACGAGCGCCAAGCCCAGCAGCGGCTGCCGGTGGCGCCGCAGGGTGGAGGAGGCGGAGGTAAGGATGGTCACGTTCAAGTCCCGTCGTCTGTCAGGCCGCGTCCCTTATAGCGGCTCCATCGCGTGATCTATTACGACTTTTCTCGGCCTGCGAACAGTCCGTCAAGCATCAGAAGGGCGACGCCGACGCTGATTCCGCTGTCGGCCACATTGAAAGCCCAGAAATGCCACCCCCCGATATGAAAGTCGAGGAAGTCGGCCACCGCGCCGTAGCGGAAACGGTCGATGACGTTGGCGATGGCCGCGCCGATGACCATGCCGAGGGCCAGCGCCACGAAGCGCCGGTCCGCCTGCCGCAGCCATATCACCAGCGCCACCGTGATGGCCAGCGCCACCGCGCTCAGCACATAGGGCATGAAGGCGTGGGAACTGCCGAAGGTGCCGAAGCTGACGCCGGTGTTCCAGGCCATGACGAGGTTGAAGAAGGGCGTGACCTCGACGACCCGCGGGTAGGGCTGCATGACCACGTCGAGGATCCACCACTTGGTGAGCTGGTCGAGAACGACCACCACCGCTGCGACGATCAGACCGAACGCCGTGAAGCTGCGGGTGCCGGACGTGGAGAGGGTGCTCATGAAAGGCTCCGAGGAGTGGTTGCGCTGTACCCCCGCCCCGACCCTCCCCCCGCTGGGCGGGGGAGGGAGATGGGGCGTCCCGGCAATCCCCTCTCCCGCCCAGCGGGGGGAGGGTTAGGGTGGGGGCGCGTTGCAGAGGCTTCCCCTTAAAACGCCGGCTCGGCGTCCACGGCTTCGGCGCAACGGAGGCACAGCGTCGGGTGTGCGGCGTCCGTGCCGACCTCCGGCAGGATGCGCCAGCAGCGTTCGCACTTCCCGCCGTCGGCGAGGCCGGGCACCACCGCGATGCCGGCCACGTCGGGCAGCGTGAACGAACCCTCGGGCGGCGCGCCCTCCGCCACGTCGATCTGCGAGGTGATGCAGATCTCGGCGAAGTCCACATCGGCCAGAAGGGCCTTGGTCGCGGCGTCCACATAGACGGTCGGTTCGGCCTGCAGGGACGAGCCGATCTTCTTGTTGGCGCGCTCCAGTTCCAGCGCGCCGGTGACGACGCGGCGGACGTTGCGGATCGCCTCCCACTTCGCGGCGAGCGCGTCGTTGCGCCAGTCCGCGGGGATGGCCGGGAAGACGCGCAGGTGCACGCTCTCCTCGCTCCAGCCCTCGGTGCCGTTCAGACCTTCCGGACGGGCGAGCCACGCCTCCTCCGCCGTGAAGCAGAGGATCGGGGCCAGCCACGCGGTCAGGGTGGAGAGCAGATGCTCCATCACCGTGCGGACCGAACGGCGGCGGACCGAGCCCACCGCGTCGCAGTAGAGGCTGTCCTTGCGGACGTCGAAGTAGAAGGCCGACAGCTCCACGGCGCAGAAATTGTGGATCGCCACCGACAGGTCGTGGAAGTCGTAGACCTCGATCTTCGCGCGGACCAGCGCGTCCAGCTCCGACAGGCGGTGCAGGACCCAGCGCTCCAGTTCCGGCATCTCCGACACGGCGATGCGTTCGGCCGGGGTGTAGTCGGCCAGCGCCCCCAGGATGTAGCGCAGCGTGTTGCGCAGGCGGCGGTAGTGGTCGGCCTGATACTTGATGATTTCAGGGCCGATGCGCTGGTCCTCGGTGTAGTCGGTGCTGACCACCCAGAGGCGCAGGATGTCGGCGCCGTACTTGTCGCAGACCTCCTGCGGGGCGACCACGTTGCCCAGCGACTTGGACATCTTGCGGCCCTGCTCGTCGAGCGTGAAGCCGTGCGTCAGCACCGCGTCGTAGGGCGCGCGGCCGCGCGTGCCGCAGCTTTCCAGCAGGGAGGAATGGAACCAGCCGCGGTGCTGGTCCGATCCCTCAAGGTAGAGGGAGGCCGGCCACTTCAGCTCCGGCCGCTGCTCCAGCACGAAGGCGTGGGTCGAGCCGGACTCGAACCACACGTCCACGATGTCCTTGACCTGCTCGTAGTCGTCGGCGCGGTAGGCGTTGCCGAGGAAGTCCTGCGCCGGGCGGGCGAACCACGCGTCGGAGCCTTCCTTCTCGAAGATGTCGGCGATGCGGGCGAACACCTCGGCGTCGCGCAGGATCTCGCCGTTTTCCTTGCGGACGAACAGGGCGATGGGCACGCCCCAGGCGCGCTGGCGGCTGATGCACCAGTCCGGGCGCTGCTCGATCATCGCGCGGATGCGGTTCTCGCCCTGGGCGGGGAACCATTTGGTGTCGGAGATGGCCTGAAGCGCCGTCTTGCGCAGGTCGTTCGTCTCCATTGAGATGAACCACTGCGGCGTGGTGCGGAAGATCAGCGGGGCCTTGGACCGCCAGGAATGCGGGTAGCTGTGCTTGATCTTGCCCTTGGCGAGCAGCGCGCCGACCTCCGCGAAGGCCTTCAGCACGGCGCCGTTGGCCTCGCCCGGCTTGCCCTCGGCGGTGTAGACGCGCAGGCCGGCGAACAGCGGCACATGGTCGTAGTAGCGGCCATCCTCGCCCACCGTCTGCGGCACCTCGATGCCGTTGGCTTGGCCCAGGTGGAAGTCGTCCTCGCCGTGGCCGGGCGCGATGTGGACGAAGCCCGTGCCGGCGTCGGTGGTGACGAAGTCGCCGGCCAGCAGCGGCACCTTGAAGTCGTAGCCGCTGCGGGTCAGCGGGTGGTGGCAATAGCCGCCGGCCAGCCGCGAACCGGGGAAGCGGTGCAGCGGCGTCCACGCGCTGATCTTGGCTTCCTTGGCGACGTTCTCGGCCAGGGCTGTGGCGACCACGAGCCGCTCGCCGACCTGGGCGAGGCTGCCCTCCTCGACGGCGGTCACCTTGTAGACGGCGTATTCGATCTCGTCGCCGTAGGCGATGGCGCGGTTGCCCGGCAGGGTCCAGGGCGTGGTCGTCCAGATGACGATGCTGGCGTCGTCCACCTCAGGCGTCGGCGAGCCCCAGATGGCGAAGCGCGCGAAGACCGTGGTGGAGGTGTGGTCGTGGTATTCGATCTCCGCCTCGGCCAGCGCGGTCTTCTCCACAACCGACCACATGACCGGCTTGGCGCCCTTGTAGAGGCCGCCGTTCATGGCGAACTTGTGGATCTCGCGGACGATCTGCGCCTCGGCGGGCAGCGTCATGGTCAGGTACGGGTCGGCCCAGTTGCCCTCCACGCCCAGGCGGCGGAACTCGCCGGCCTGGATGTCCACCCACTTCTGGGCGAACTGGCGGCATTCGGCGCGGAACTGGTTGAGCGGAACCTGATCCTTGTCCTTGCCCTCGGCCCGGTACTTCTCCTCGATCTTCCACTCGATGGGCAGGCCGTGGCAGTCCCAGCCGGGCACGTAGTTGGAATCATAGCCCTGCATCTGGCGCGAGCGGACGATGACGTCCTTCAGCACCTTGTTGACCGCGTGCCCGATGTGGATGTTGCCGTTGGCGTAGGGCGGGCCGTCGTGGAGGATGAACTTCTCGCGGCCCTTCG
>JAEZPL010000636.1 GCA_023413605.1 Pseudomonadota bacterium | reverse complement strand
TCATACCGAAGGCGTTTGATGGCTTCCATCAAACGCCTTCGGTTCAAACCCGGCAGCACATGGCGCAGCCTTGTGAGAAAGGGTGATGCGGCTGGCCGATTGATCGAACGCCATTCATGGAAGCCTTCATGCGCCGGCCGTATCATACGGTCGGCGCATGACCACGTCCGATGCCCGCCGTCCGCATCAGATGGGCAGCATCAGATCGACAGCAGGACGAATTCCGAATACAGATTGTCGATCTGCTGGCCGGCGACCGAGCGGGATCGGAAAAAGCTTTTCCGCTTAAGGATCAACGCCACGGGAGCGTCCTGGCCGAAAAGGCGGCGGCTGCACGCCAGAAGGCAGCTTCGCTGCAGGGACAACAGCCGCCAGGCGATCGCCTCGGTGTGCCGGAACAGGAATTCACCGTCGCTGGCGTACAGGATCTCCGACACCGGGACGTGATAGCGCTGCCGCTTCTTCACGATCAGCAGACAGTGCCGATCCTTCCGCCGCGCCAGCACCGGCACGCAGTCGTAACGGATGTGGTCGTCCAGGATGTGACGCTGCGCCTCGTCCAACTGCGGGCGGATGCGGTCGGGATCGGTGTCGAACCGGAGGAGCCCACGGGCAAGGCCGCGCAGGTTGAAGGCGGGCGGCACGAACAGCCGGTCGGAATCGAGCAGCGTGAAGCCCGACTTTTCCAGGATGCGGCACACGATGGGGCTGGGTGACAGGCACGTCACGGTAACGTCCTTTTGCCGGGCGGCCGCGATGATCAGCAGCGGCGCCATGGCGCGGAACGCCGGATCCACGCAGAGCGACGTGATGTTGCAGAATCGCTCGACGCGGCCATTGACGGTCCGGTCGGCGTAGAGAGTGCCAACGAACCCGACAACCTCCCCCTGCGCCTCGATGACCAGCCCGTAGTTCCGGGTGCTGCCACTCCAATGGTAATCGAACAGGCTTTGCATTTCCGCCCGCGTAATGCCATCGAAATGGCGTTCGATCAGGTCGCAGACCTGGTCCCTGTCGGTCGGTTTGGCCGCCCTGACCCGGGCGCCTGCCGGCGCGGCCGTGCGGGTGGCTTCTGTCGAGTCCAACATCCCTTCAACTCCGAATGGTTGAACGGTGACTGATACCGAAGGCGTTTGATGGCTTCCATCAAACGCCTTCGGTTCAAACCCGGCAGCACGTTGCGTAGCAACGTGCGAAAGGGGCATGCGGCCGGCCGAACATGAAGCGTTCATGCGCCGGCCGTATGATGCCCCGTGCCCGCCCCCTTTCCCGGTCGAATTCCTGCGTGCAGGCGGCGTCGAAGGCGCTGGGCGTAGACCTGCACGGCAAATCCGGGTTCGGCGTATCCGTTTGACTGGATCACCAATCGCCGGCTGGCTGCATCGCCTTAGGCCGGCCGGTGTCGAAAACGAACCGGTCGGGCACTACTGGCTGTATGTCGAGCGGTCCAAGTGTGGCGATAGGCGGAGTCTTTTGTAAATCCGCAATACGACGGATCGCCATCCTGCGGAGTCTTTGACTCCGACGTTGGCCATTTGGCCGCGCGCGGCTCGGCGTGGCGCCTTGGGAGCATTACGGTCGTCGCAAGGAGCGGCGAAGCTCCTGTTGAGCATGAACCCCAGGGTGGCCGGAAACGCCTTACCCAGGCCGATGAGGATTTGCCGCCGTCATGCACCGGCGCTCATTTCGGAAGCCGGACGATGTTGAACCAGTAGTTCTCCAGCCCGGTGATCACATTGAAGAAGTCCTGGAGGTCCAACGGCTTGGTGACGAAGCTGTTGGCGCCCAGCCCATAGATCGCCTCGACGTCGCGGTCGACATCGGACGTGGTCAGGACCACCACAGGAATACCGCGCAGGGCCGGGTCCTGCTTGACCGCCGCCAGGACCCCGCGCCCGTCCAGCCTCGGCATGTTGAGGTCGAGCAGGATCAGGTCCGGCCGCCGCGCGTTGGCGTAGCGCTCGCCCTCCCTCCGCAGATAGGCCAATGCCTCCACCCCGTCCACCGCATGGTGCACATCGCACAGGATGCGCCCTTCGCGGATGGCCCGCTTCGCCAGCCCCGCGTCGGCGGGATCGTCCTCGACCAGCAGGATGTGGAACGGCGTGCTCGGCGCGGTGCTCATGCCTTGGACCCCTGGTTGACGGCCGGAAGACGGATCAAGAAGACGCTGCCCTGGCCGGGTTCGGACGCGACGGCGATGCCGCCGCCCAGCCGTTCGGCCATCTTCCGCGCGATGGCCAGCCCCATGCCGGTCCCCGGATGCTCCTCGCGGCCGTGCAACCGGCGGAACACCTGGAAGATTTGCTCATGATACCGTGTTTCGATGCCGATCCCATTATCCTGAACGGCCAGTATCTCGAACGGACCATCGTGCTGTGCGCCGACATGGATCATCGGCAAGCGGTCCGGGTGGCGGTATTCCAGCGCGTTGCCGATCAAGGCGACGAAGATTTCCCGCAGGCGCCGTTCGTCGGCCATCACGGCCGGCAGCGGCTCGCGGGTGATCGTTCCCTCCACCTGCGCCATCTTGGCCCCCAGCGCGTCAAGCGCCTGGTCCAGCGCGTCGTCGGCGCTCACCGCGTGTTCGGGCAACGGGATGGCGTTCTCGGCGATGAAGATCTGCACGTCGCGCAGCAGCGCCTTCAGCCGGCGCGCGCCCTCCACCACCTGCGCCAGCAGGGCCGCCCGCTCCTCGTCCAGGCTTGGGCCGATCTCCCGCTGCAGCAGTTGCGCGTAGCTGCCCATGGCGCGCACGGGCTCCTGCAGGTCGTGCGCGGCGGCGAAGGCGAACTGCTCCAGTTCCTTCTGAGCGATGGCGAGCTGGTCTGCCTTGCGGTCGGCGTCGCGGCGCGCGAGGTCGAGTTCGGCGGTACGCAGTTCCACCAGGTGAGCCAAGGTCAGCCGTCGTTCCGCCAGCAGCAGGATGACCGTGATGGCCAGCAGCCCGACGCCGACGAAGACAATGGCGACCGGGGCGCGGTCCACACGGGCCCGCACCGTGGCGTCCCATCCCTCGATGGGAACCACGGCCAGTTCCCAGTCACCGTCCGGCACATGGATGCGCTCGACGATCGGATCCAGGCCGAACACCGCCTCCTCTCCCGCGAAGACGGGGCTGTTGATTCGGCGCAGTCCGTACCGGAAGCGCGCTTCCAACCCCGCCAGATTCGCCTCCTCCAGGATTGGCGGCAGATCGAACACCGCGCCGACGGCGCCCCAGGGCGCGTCCCCCTGATAAATGGCCTGCCGGGCGATCAGCCCGACCCCACCCTGGATCAGTGGGACCGGCCCGTGGGTCGCCACCTCCCGCGCAGCGGTCGCGCGCCGCACGGTGTCGGCAAAGCCGGGGCGCGAGTCCCGCAGCAGATCATTGCCCAGCACCTTGGCGTTGCGGGCATCCATCGGGTTGACCAGTTGGACCACGAAACCCGGAGCCACGGAAACATTGCGGATCCCCGGCACGGCGGAGCGCAGCGCGTCGGCGAAGGGCGAGAATTCCTCGTCAAGGCCCCCATTGCCCGCCTCCACCGACACGAAGGCGGCGAGCCCGCGCACCAGGGCGAGCCGCTTGGCCAACGCACTGCCGAGGTTTCCCGCGTAGGGCGTCGCGGCCATGGCGGTTCCGATCCGCACCTCCGCACGCGTGGATTCCAGCCGGATGCCGTCCACCCAGGCCCACACCCAGGCCAGAAGGGCGACGGTGACCAGCACGGCCATGAAGGTGATGGGCCTCTCCCGCCGCCGGCTGTCCCCGGTGGGCGCGATGCTGCTCATGCCGCGCGCGCCTCCCGGCGCGGCAGGACAACATGGAAGACGCTGCCCCGTTCCGGTTCCGACGCCACCCAGATGCGGCCGCCGTGATGTTCGACGATCTTCTTGCAGATCGCCAGACCGACGCCGGTTCCGTCGTACTCGTTGCGGCTGTGCAGCCGCTGGAAAATGCCGAAGATGCGATCGAAATGCTCGGGCGCGATGCCGATGCCGTTGTCCTCGACCGTGAAGTGCCGACAGCCGTCCGGATCGTCCGCGCAACCAATGTGGATGACCGGCGCGCGCCCGGCGGCCCGGTATTTCACGGCGTTGCCGATCAGGTTCTGGAACAGGCGCGTCAGTTCGACGTCGTCGCCCCACAGGGTGGGCAGGTCCGGCCCCACGGCGATGGTGGCCCCAGCTTCCTCGATGGCGGCGTCCAGGTTTTCCTGCGCGCCGGCGATGATGGAGGCAGCGGCATGGGCCGCGAAGGGTCGCGTCTTGCGCCCGACGCGGCTGTATTCCAGCAGATCGACGATCAACCGGTCCATGCGCTGCGCACCGGCCCGTGCGAACTCCATATACTCGTTGGTCTCGTCGTCGAGCGTGCCGGCCAGATCCTTCTGCAGCAGCGACAGATAGCTGTTGATCGTGCGCAACGGCTGGCGGAGGTCGTGGGATGCGACATAGGCGAAGGCCTCCAGTTCGGCGTTGGAGCGTTCCAGCTCAGCCGTCTTGTCGCGCAGCGCCGCCTCGGCCTGCCGCCGGTCGGTGATGTCGTGGATCAGCGATAGCAGCAGCGTCCGGCCGTTCACCGCGATGCGGCTGCTGTAAACTTCCACATTGCGGATCTCGCCGGACGCCAGCCGGTGCGGGAACAGGAAATGGGTGCGCTTCTCCTGCGCCGCCCGCTCCATTTCCTTCGCCACATCCTCGGGCGACAGGATGTTGAGGTTGGTGATGCGCAGGGTGCGCAGCGTTTCCAGCGGGTAGCCGTAAAAGGCGGCGGCAGCCGGGTTCGCGTCCACGATCCAGCCTTCGACCGGGTCGATCAGAAGCTTGACCGCTGAGTTGGCGACGAAAATCCGCTCGAACAGCTCCTGCCTCTCGCGCAGGGCCTGCTCCGCCCGCTTCCGTTCGGTGATGTTGATCATCGCCCCGACGATCCCGGCGGGCGCCCCGGATGGACCGAGGAAGACGGCTTTGGAGAATTCGACGTCCAGGTCCACCCCGTCCGCCCCGCGCGCCTGCGCCTCGTACACCTGCGTGTGCGGGGAGGCGAGCAGCGCGCGGTCGGCATCCTCATAGGTCTGCGCGCGGTCCGGCGTCATGATGTCGCGAACCGACTTGCCGTGCAACGCCTTGCGGTCGATGCCGATCCACCGTTCGAACGCGGCGTTGGCGTCGATGTAGCGGCACGCGTCGTCCTTCACGAAGATCGGAATGGGAACGGTGTCGATCAGGACGCGCTGGAACTCCAGGCTGGCCTTCAGCGCCTGCTCCATGGCCTTGCGCTCGGTCACGTCCTCCACCACCCAGACGATGCCGAGCGCCGGGTCGTCCATGGACACGCGCTGCCCGACGATGCGCGCCCAGAACGGAGTTCCGTCGCCCCGGCACATGCGGACTTCCTCGCAGACCAACCCGCCCCGGTTCATCACGGTGTAGAGCCGCCTGCCCACATCCTCGAACGTCGCCTCGTCGGCGTAGAGGGCCCGCGTGGATGAGCCGACCAGCTCCTCCACGCCACGCTGGACGATGTGCGTCATCTTCGGGTTGACGATCTGGAACCGCCGCTCCGGCCCCACGATGGCGATGCCCAACGGCGTGCTGTCGAGGATGGCGGTCAGCCGCGCGGCCGACGCAACCAGCGCCTCCTCCGCCTGCTTCAACCGGGTGATGTCGGTGTGGGTGCCGACCACGCGCAGGGGCGCGCCGTCGGGGTCGCGGCTGACGATCACGCCCCGGTCGAGGATCCACTTGTAGCGGCCATCCTTGCAGCGCACCCGGTGCTCGTTCACGTAGAACGGTGTCTCTCCGGCAAAGTGGCGCTGGAGATCGGCCCGGACGGTGTCCCGATCGTCCGGATGGACACGGCTTTCCCACGCATCGAGGCGGTTGGGCAGCTCGTCCTCGGTAAAGCCGAGCATGCTCTTCCACCCGGGGGAGAAGAAAACGTCGTTGGTGCCGGCGTTCCAGTCCCAGACACCGTCTCCAACGGCCCCCAGCGCCAGCCGCCAGCGCTCCTCGGTGCCGGCCAGCAGCCGCTGCGTGGCTTCCAGCCGCCGATGATGGCCGACCTGCAACCGGATCAGCCAGGCGATCAGCAGGATCGCCCCCATCCCGGCCCCGCCCACGATGGACGCCGCCACCAGGACCTTGCGCTTGCGCTCGTCGAACGGAGCCAGCGCCTCGTCCCAGCCGAGCCCGACGATGGCCAGCAGCGGATAATCCTTCAGGCGCCGGTAGGCGACGATCCGCAGGATGTTGTCCACCTCGCTCCGCAGATGGAAGATGCCGGAGGGCGGCTGGCCGGGGTCGAGGTACGGGCGATCGACCAGCACGACCCCCACGCCGTTCCCCGTCCCGGAAGCCTCCGAATCGCCCCTCGACAGGGCCGCCGACGAGCGCGCGCGCACCACCCGGTCCATGCCCACCAGCATCACCGATCCCTGCACACCCAGATCGTTGATGCCATAGAAGCCCGTGATGTCGCCCGGGTCGACCGACAGCACCATGACGCCATCGAAGGAGCCGTCCGGCTTGCTGACTCTCCGGCTGAACTGGATCGACGTTTTTCCCGACACGCGGCCGACGACCGGCTTGCTGATAAAGAGTGCGTCTTCGGACGATCGGGTGTGAACCTGGACATGCTCGCGGTCGCTGAGGTCGATGCGCTCCTGCGGCGCGGTGAGGTTTGAAAAGCGCAGGTACCCATCGGCGTCGGTGCCGCTGACCTGGAACGCCAGGTCGGCATAGAGCGTCTTCTGCCAGTTCGCCGCCTTCCCCGGGAAGGTGTCGGGATGCTCGGCATACTCATCGCGCATCTGGACCAGGGCCTGGTCAAGCCGGCGCACGGTCTGCCGGACATTTTCCTCGAAGGCGCGGGCGAGGTTGGCGGCATCCGCCTCCTTCGCCCGGACGACCTCCGCGCGTTCCCGATTCAGGCTGCCGACCGTCAGCCACGCCCCGGCTCCGATCAGGGCGCCGCCCAGCAGAATGACCAGAAGCGGCAGAAATGACAGCGCCTGATCCCATCGGCGCGCCCGCACTGCGGCGGCTGACGCGAGAGCCGGCGGGGGCGTCGCCGATCCCCTGGAGCCGGCAACGGCGTCCATCATCTGCACGCTCATCATGGCGTCTCAGCTCCTACGACACGGCCGCCGCGGCAGGGATCGGAAACGGACACTCCCATCCACGCGGCCAGTTCGCGCCACACCCCATTTCCAGACCGCACACCCCGGGCTCAGCCTTCCCCAACCAGAGCACAGTCCGCACGCGCGGCAGTCACTTCCACAGCGACCACCTCCGCGGCGGCAACCACGCGGTTTCGGCCTCCGTTCTTCGCCTCGTACAGCGCCCGATCCGCCCGGCCCAGCGCCCGGTCGATGGTCGCGTCGTCCTCGCGGCAGGCGGCGACGCCGATGGAGACGGTCATCTGGATCGTGCTGACGCCCACCGGCACATCCATCTCCCCAATGCGCTGGCGCAGCCGCTCCGCCACATCCATCGCCTCGTCCAGTCCGGTCTCGGGCAGCGTGACCGCGAATTCCTCGCCGCCCAGGCGCCCCAGATGATCGGTTTCGCGCAGCTCGCACCGGCACAGTTCGGCCAACCGGCACAGCGCCTCGTCCCCGGCGGCGTGGCCGTAGGTGTCGTTGATGGTCTTGAAGTGGTCGATGTCCAGCATCAGCACCGACACCGGCCGGCCATAACGGCGCAGGCGCGACAGTTCGCCCTCGGCCAGTTCCAGGAAACGGCGGCGATTCCACAGGGCCGTCAGGGGATCGGTGGTGGCCATGCGGCGCAGTTCGGATTCGACGCGCTTGCGCTCCGAGATGTCGCGCACGACGGCGGTGTAGAGCATGCCGTGCGGGTGCTGGAGCTTGGCGATCGACACTTCGGCCGGGAATTCCCGCCCGTTGAAGGTCACGCCGGTCACCTCGTTGCGGTCCGACATCGACCGCGTCGGGACGGGCGATTCCGCGAAGTCCATGATGGCCTTTGCGTGGTCGGCGCGCGACCGCTCCGGGATCAGCAGCCACAGGGGCCGCCCGACGATTTCCTCCGCCTTGTAGCCGAACAGGCGTTCGGCCGCCGGGTTGAACAGGGTGATGTTCAGGTTCTCGTCGGTGGTCAGGATCGCGTCCTGGGCCAGCGAGATGATGCCGGCCAGACGCTCCTCCGACAGGCGCAGCTCCTCCTCCAGGCGCTTGCGGGCGATGGCGTGCTGGATGGCCCGCCAGACCAGCGGGCCGTCGGCCTGCCCCTTGACCAGATAGTCCTGCGTGCCGGCCGCCAGCGCCTGAAGCGCGAAGTCCTCGTCGTCCAGGCCGGTCAGCACCACCAGCGGCAGCGACGGCACGTCGCCGCGCATGCGGCGCACGGTGTCGAAGCCGAAGCTGTCCGGAAGCGACAGGTCGAGCAGGACGACGTCGCAGGCGTTGCGCAGCAGGAATCCCCGCGCCTCCTGCAACGAGGTGGCACGGGTCAGGGTGAAGCGGCGGGAATAGGGGCGCAACGCCCGGATGACGAGGCCGGCGTCGGCGTCGTCATCCTCGACCAGAAGGATCGCGGTGGATGCTGAGGAAAGATGCGAGTCCATGACCCTGGTGTCCTTGAAACCCTGGAAGTCTTCAGCGCGGCAGGCGAACGACACGGAACCAGTATTCCTCGACGCTGCGGATCGCCTCGAAGAAGGCGTCCATGTCCATGGGTTTGGTGATGAAGCTGTTGGCGCCGAGCAGGTAGCTGGCGTTGACGTCCCGATCGACGTCGGACGTCGTCAGGATGACGACGGGAATGGTCTTCAAGTCCGGATCGCTTTTCATGGCCTCCAGCACCCCGCGCCCGTCCATCCGTGGCATGTTGAGGTCGAGAAGAACGAGGTTGGGCCGCGGCGCGTCGCGGAAATCCCCATCCCGCTTCAGGAAGGCCAGCGCCTCGACCCCGTCGCGGACGTGGTTGACGCGGCACAGGATCTTGCCGTCCTTCAACGCGCGCTTGGCAAGCCCGGCGTCGGCCGGATCATCCTCCACCAGCAGAATCTCAAAGACGAAAGCGTCTTCGCTTCTCATGGGCGCACTCATGTCAGGCCTCAACGGCGGTGGTGGGACAGGACGATGGAAAAGGTGCTGCCGACGCCCGGGGTGGATTCGACCGTGATCCGGCCTCCCATCCGCTCCACCATCTTGCGCGCGACGGCCAGGCCCATGCCCGTGCCGGGATGCTCGTCGCGGGAATGCAGGCGGCGGAAGACTTCGAAAATCTGCTCGCGGTACTGCGGTTCGATCCCGATGCCGTTGTCGCGGACGTCGATCACGTCGTGGTTCCCCTGCCGGCGATGGGCAACGACGATTTCCGCCGCGTGGTAGGGATGGCGGTATTCGATGGCGTTGCCGAGCAGGACGACGAAGATTTCCCGCAGCCGGCGCTCGTCGGCCAGGACCACCGGCAGATCGTCCGCCGTCACGACCGTCCCGGTTTCAAGGATTCGCTTGTTCAGCACGGCCAAAGCGCCGCTCAGCACCTCGCCCGCCGCCGTCGGCTTGATGGCCAGGGGAACCCGGTCCTCGGCCAGGAAAAGCTGCACGTCGCGCAGCAGCATCTTCAGCCGCGCGGCACCGTCGACGATCTGGCGTATGAACTCCGCCCCCTCCTCGTCCACGCGGCCCTTGAAGTGGCGTTCAAGCAGCTGGGTGTAGCTGGCGATGGCCCGCAGCGGTTCCTGCAGATCGTGGGCGGTGACGTAGGCGAACCGCTCCAGTTCCCGGTTCAGCCCGTCCAGTTCGCCCGTCCGCCGCACGACCAGCCGCTCCAGCGTCTGGCGCCGGCTCAGCATCAGGTAGGCCAGCGCCTCGGCCATCAGCGCCAACAGGGCGAAGACGACGAGGAAGGCGGTGTAGGACGGGTCCGCACGGGCCGCGGCCAGCCAGCCGACGCGCGGCGCCAGCGAGAATTCCCAGGTGCCGTCGGTCAGCGTGATGTTTTCGACGATGGGTGCGTGGCGCAGCACCGACGCATCGCCGGCAACCAGCATGCCGTTCTCCGCACGCAGCAGGAAGCCCAGATCGGCCGGCATCGCGTCCAGGCGCGCGTCATCCAGGATCGGCTTCATGTCGAAGACCATGCCGACCGCGCCCCAGGGACGGTCCTTGCCGTACACGATCTGGCGCGCGATCAGCCCCCGGCCGCCCTGGATCAGGTCGATCGGCCCATGCACGGTGACATCGCCCGAGATCAGCGCGCGCTGCACCGTTTCGGCAAAGCCCGGACGGGAATCGGACAACAGGGAGTTGCCGAGCACCGTCTTGTTGCCTTCCAGCGGATGGATGTAGCCGATCACGAAATCGGGGGCCGCGGAGATGTTGCGGACTCCGGGAACCGACCGGCGCAGGCCCTCCGCAAAGGCGGCGAAGCGGGAGTCGAGTGCGCCGGCCCTGGCCTCCACGTCCACGAAGGTGGTCAGGCCGCGCACCAACGCCAGCCGCTCGTTCACGGCGCTGGACAGGGTGCTGGCGACGCTGACCGCGGTGACGGCCGCCGATGCCCGGCGGTCGGCGATCAGGTAGCGCAGGTAGACGCCATCGACCCAGAAAAAGCAGGCGATCAGCAGGACCGTCACCGCCAGTTGCCCGACGACCAGCGCCCTGTACCGGCCCACCGGAACCGACACCCTTTGGAGGAGCGGAGTCATTCTCCCCCTCCCTCCCGGACCGGCCCTCCCTCCCGTACGGGCAGGGTGAAGCGGAAGGTGCTGCCTTCGCCGGGTTCGGATTCCACCCAGATCGTGCCGCCGTGGTGCTCGACGATCTTCTTGCAGACGGCGAGGCCGACGCCCGTGCCCTCATACTCGTCGCGCCGGTGCAGGCGCTGGAAGATGCCGAAGACGCGGTCCAGATGTTCGGACGCGATGCCGATGCCGTTGTCGCTGATGTCGAACAGCCAGCGCCCGTCCTCCTTCGCGCAGGTGACATGGACGACCGGGGCACGGTCGGGCGTGCGGTACTTGACGGCGTTGCCGATCAGGTTCTGGAACAGGCGGATCAGTTCGTTCTCGTCGCCGGCCACCATGGGCAGCGCATCGTCCACGGTGACGGTCGCCGCAGCCTCGCCCACCGCGACATGGAGGTTCAGCAGGGCGGTGTCGACCACCTCCCCCAACGCCACGGGCCGGAAAGCCTTGGCCTTGCGCCCCACCCGCGAATATTCGAGCAGGTCGACGATCAGCTTGTCCATACGTTGCGCGCCGTCGCGGGCGAAGCCGATGAACTCCGACGTTTCCTCGTCCAGTTGCCCCTTCAGCGCGCGTTCCAGCAACGCAAGATAGCTGTTGATGGTGCGAAGCGGCTGGCGCAGGTCGTGGGAAGCGACATAGGCGAAAGCCTCCAGCTCGGCGTTGGAGCGTTCCAGCTCCGTCGTCTTCTGGCGCAGCGCCTCCTCGGCCCGGCGCCGTTCGGTGATGTCGTGGACCAGCGACAGCAGAAGCTTGCGGCCGTTCACCCACACCGGGCTGCAATAGATCTCGACGTCGCGCGCCTCGCCGGACGCCAGACGGTGGCGGCACAGCACCGTCTGGCTGACCTCGTTCCCGGACCAAGCGGTGCCGGGCTCCAGATCCGGGGCGGCGCCCTCGTCCAGCATCACGCTGATGTCGTCCAGGCGCAGCCGGCGCAGCACGTCCAGCGTGTGGCCGTAGAAAACGGCCGCCGCCGGGTTCGCGTCCACGATGCCGCCCTCCGGGTCGATCAACAGCTTCACGGCGTTGCTGGCGACGAAGATCTGCTCGAACAGCGCGTGGCGTTCCAGCAACGCCTGCTCGGCGCGCTTGCGTTCGCTGATGTCCACCATGGCGCCGACGATGCCCGCCGGCTTGCCCCCGTTGCGGCAATAGACCGCCTTGGAGACGACCACGTCGCGCAACGCCCCGTCGGCGCAGCGGATCCGCGATTCGAAGGATTGCGTCCGCCCGGTGGCCAGCAGATCGCGGTTGGCCCTGTCGTCCAGGTCCGCCAGTTCCGCCGACGCCAGATCGGACATCATCCTGCCGAACAGCGCCTGCCGGTCGAGGCCCAGCCAGTGCTCCAGCGCGGAGTTCGCGTCGGTGTAGAAGCCCGACACGTCCTGGATGAAGATCGGCACCGGCACGGTGTCGAGCAGCACGCGCTGGAAGGCGATGCGGTCGTTCAGCGTCTGCTCCGCGCGGCGGCGCACGGTCACGTCTTCGATGATCCAGACATAGCCCAGCGACGGGGTGTCCTGGCGGATCTGCCGCCCGATGATGCGGCACCAGATTTCGCCCCCGTCACCCCGGCGCATCGGGATGGTGTCCGCGTAGGTGTCGCCCTGGTTCATCGCCGCGTAGGCACGCCGGCCGATGTCCACGTAAACGTCGTCGCTGCCGTAGAGGATGCGCGTGCTGGCGTTGACCATCGCGTCCATCGGCTGCTGGAAGATGTCGGCCATCGCCTCGTTGGCGCGCTGGATGCGGCGGTCGCCGTCGACGATGAAGATGCCGACCGGCGCGTTGGCGAGAATGGCGTTCAGCCGTGCGCGCGAATCGGCCAGTTCCGCGTCCGCGGCCTTGCGCGCCGTGATGTCGGAATTGGTGCCGACCAGACGCAGCGCGCGGCCGTCGGCGGCACGCTCCACGACACGGCCGCGGCCCAGGATCCACAGCCAGGACCCGTCCTTGCCCTGCACCCGGTGTTCGCAGGCGTAGCCCTGCGTCACCCCGTCCAGGTGGCCTTGCAGCGCGCGCCGGACCTTGTCGCGGTCGTCGGGATGCACGCGGTCTTCCCAGAAGCCGATGTGGGGCGGCACCTCGCCCGGCTCGAATCCCAGCATCGACTGCCAACGCGGGCTGTAGAAGGTCGCCCCGGTCTCGACGTTCCAGTCCCACAGCCCGTGGCGGCTGGCGTCCACGGCCATCTGCAGCCGCTCCTCGCTCGCCTGCAGTTCGCGCTGAAGGCGCATCCGCTCCGTGACGTCGTGCTGGATGGCCAGAAGCGCCGGCAGCCCGGTGGCGGGATCGGAGATGGTGCGCAGCGCCACCTCGTGCCAGCGCTCGCCATGGCCGGTCAGCGCCCGGACGACCGCGGTGTGTTCCTTGTTGTCGGCCAGCGAACGCCGCAGGGCGAGAGCCTCCGCCGGATCGGCGACGGTGGCCTCGAAACGGTCGGCCTTGTCGGGCAGCACCGCACCGAAGGCCAGCTGGGCCGCGGGGTTGCGCATCAGCACCGCCCCGTCGTTGCTGTAGAGCGACACCATTTCCGGCGAGTGGCGCAATGCCTCCACGCTGCGCCGTTCCGCGTCCTCGGCGCCGGTGTGCGGCACCACGCGCCCCTCGACCAGCATGACGAGCCGCCCGTCGTACGGCCTGCCGGAACACAGGCAATCCACCGTGACGGGGCGGCCTTGCGGGTAGAAGGTCCACCGCTCGCTCACCGTCTCGTTGCGCGCGAAGGCGTCCCGATAGAGCGTGAACCGGGTGCGCGATGCGCTGGACAGCGACGACGCGAAGTCCCGCGCCAGCAACGCCGGCACGTCCTCCGCCCCCCACAGGTCGCAGGCGCTTCGATTCGCCCACAGCATGCGGCAGCGATCGATGTCGAACAGCCACACCGGCGACTTCAGCGCGTCCAGCGTCAGAAGATCGGCAATGCCGCCTTCCTCCTGCCCATTCGCGATGCCGGACTGGCCGTTGCGGGCACCGTCGTCACACAAGGATGACCGGCTTGATGCACACGCCACGTCGATATTCGTCGAGGGACCCAAAGATCTTGACGCCTTCGTATACAGATCAGACACTCAACAAACAGGTTCTTCGCCAGATGTTTCATCAGACTGTGTCTGTCCGAACAGCGCGTCCATTGGCAAATTGTCACAGGCGAAACCTAAATACATCGTTAACCAAATGCTTTGCAATGAAGAAAGACGAATCCGACAGTAAATTTCCGCAGACTTTCCCTTTGACTCTTCATCTCCGTGGCGACCGGCAACAAAGCAAACACCTGCAATCCGGCCTCACCGGCTGCAGCCCAGTTGCAGACGGCCCTGGAGTGGTCAGGAGACATTCGAGGCGTCTTCGGCAAAAAAGCCGGAACCCGCGGCAGCGGGGTCCGGCTCCGTCCTTGCTTATGGGTGCTTCCTTTACCGGTCGCGCCCGCCACCGCCTTCACCCTTGTGCTGATCCATGCAGCTGTGGGTGTGGTGGTGGATGTTGCCGTCCTTGTCCTTGTATTCCCGCTGCTTCAGGTCATCGCCTCCGGACGCCTGTTCGCTGCCGGCCCCTTCGTGAGCCCGCTCATGCTGTCCGCCCCCGCGTGAACCGCCCTTCCGCTGGCTTTCCTTGGTGTGCGGTTGCGGTTCCCGGCTGTCCTTGTGGGCGTGCTTTCCGGTGCTTTGCCGTGCCATGGAAACTCCTCCTGGGACTGTCGTTCGTTTCGTCCCGCGATCCCCTCCGTGGGGACCGGGTAGGAGGGCAAACTTCCGAGACCGCGACCTTTCCCGGTGAATTCAGGCCGCTCTCCCATCCGGGCGAGGCCTGATGGCCGGTCTTGTCAGGCGGTATCGAACTGACGGGAGATCCAGGCCTGCACCGCCGCGGTATCGAAACGGAGGTCGAGCGGTATGCCGTCGATGGCCGCGCGG
>JAEZPL010000611.1 GCA_023413605.1 Pseudomonadota bacterium | reverse complement strand
TTCCCCCTCTCCCCCCCGGGGAGAGGGACTTCTTGCGGCCCTCGCTCTCCGATCACCGGGCCATCTCACTGCGCCGGCTTCACCGCGATCCGCCCGGCGGCTTGGCGGGCGTAGAAGCGCGGCTTGTACATGTCTTCGACCGATGCGCCGGGCAGCTCGTAAGACCCCGGCGTCACCGCCCGCACCATGAAGGCCAGCTTGAAGGTCTGCGGCCCGCCCTCCGCGAGGTCCACCGCGGCGGTGAAGCGATCGTCCCGGGACTCGACGCTGTTGGGGATCGACAGGTCGGTCAGCCAGTTGAGATCGCTGGTGCCGCCAGCACCGAAGCGCGGGTTCTCGATCTCCCAGCCCGCCGGCAGCGGGTGGATGACGGCAAGCTGGTGGTACAGCTTGGTCGAGGACTCCCCTTCCAGCACCACCAGGAACACGTCGTTCTGGCGGATCTCGTCCAGGTTCACCGGGCTGCCGTCTCGCTTGAAGAAATAGCGCTTGATGCGCAAGCCCTCGCGGGCCGCCGGGGCCGGGGCGTTCGGCACGCCGGACACCGACACGGCCTGCCAGATCGCTGCCTTGCCGCTGTTGCCGACCGGCAGGCCGCCGGACAGCTGCGCCGTCGTCGGCGTCAGGTCGACCCGCGCCCCGCTGCGCGTCACGCCCCCGGGCAGTGCCACCTCCACCGGGCCGGGGCTGCCGCGCAGCAGCGCGTCGGCAGCCAGCACCGTCCAGGCCTTTTCCTGCGTGTTGGTCCGGTTGGCGGCACTGGCCGAGGCCGGCAGGCGGTCCAGCAGGGCCGGCAGGCGGTTGCCCAGCATGTTGACCTCCGACGCCAGCGTGATCAGCGCCGCGGCGTCGCGGGTGGTGGAGCCGTAGTCTACGTGCCAGTCGTCGCGCGCCAGCCGGGCGACCGCGGAATCGAAGGCGCTGTTCGCCCGCTCCGCATCGCCCATGCGGGCGAGCGCCGCGCCGAGCTGCCCCTTGGCGAGCGGCGTCGGCAGGTTCTCAAGCGCCGTGTCGTGCAGATAGCGCGCCGGCCCCGGCAACGCGATGCCGCCCAGCGCCAGCACATGCAGCGCATAGGCGCGCGCCGCCAGATCCCCTGGATCGTTGGCGCTGGAGATGGCGCGCTGGCGCAGCCAGCCCAGCGCGTCGGCCAGCGGCTTGTCCGGCACGGGATTGCCCTTCTCCCGCGCGCGGATCAGGAACTCCGTCGCGTAAGCGGTCAGCCACGCGTCCGGCGCGTCGTAGGCGCTCCACAGGCCGAAGCTGCCGTCGAAGCGCTGGCGGTCCAGCGTGCGGGCTACCGCCTGCTGAACCCGCAACTCCAGCCCATCATCCGGCTTGGGGTCGGCACCGAGCGCAAGCTCCACGTCGCGCACCGCCAGCAAGGGCAGCGCCCGGCTGATGGTCTGCTCCGAACAGCCCAGCGGATAGCGGTCCAGCGCCCGCAGGATGCCGGCCACGTCGAAGGGCGGCGAGGCGCTGAAGCTGACCGCCATCCCGGCGGTTCCCGGAACGAAGCCCGCCAGCGGCACGCCGTCCAGCCGCACCTGCTCCCCCGGCGCCAGTTGGCTGGTGAGGAACTGGGTTTCCACCGGCCGGGCCGGCCGCACGGTGATGCCGGTGTCGTGCGTCAACGTCTGCCCGTCCGGCCCCTGCACCGACAGCGCGATGCGACCGATGCCGGCGGACAGGCCCTTCAGCGGCAGGACCAGCGTCTTGCGCTCCCCCTTCGCCAGCGGGACGGACATCCGCCCGCCCTCCACCGCCACGGCGTCGCGGCCTTCCACCGTCACGGTGTAGGAGCCCTCCGCCCCCTCCACGTTGTGCAGGTTGAGGGTGACGCGGCTCTCGTCGCCGGGGGCGAGGAAGCGGGGCGTGATGGCGTCGGCCACCAGCGGGTCGCGGACGGTCATCGGCTGGGCGGCGGAGCCGACCCGGCTGCGGCTGTAGGCGACCGCCATCAGGCGCAGTTCGCCGTTGAAGTCCGGAATGTCGAAGCGGATGCGGGCGGTGCCGTCGGCGCCGACCTTGACCGGCCCCCGGAACAGGGACACCACCGTGAAGGGCACCACCGGCAACCCCGCCCCGCTGGCGTCGCCACCCTGGCGCAGCGCGCCGAACGGGCCGTCCAGCGCGTCGATCAGCCGGCCGTAGTCGTCGCGGATGTCCAGCCCCAGCATCCGCTTGCCGAAGAAATGCTTGCCCGGCTGCGGGCTGGCGAAGTCGGTCAGGCGCAGAATGCCCTCGTCCACCGCCGCCAGCGTGACGTACGTGTCATCCAGCGTTCCGCCACCCGCGGCGGCAACCTTCACCCCGACTTCGACCGCCTCGCGCGGCTTGATCACCGGCGGCGCGTCGAGCGTAACGTCCAGCGTGCGCACCGCCGGGTCGATGCCCAGCCAGGCCAGTCCGATGGCGCGCACCGGCTGCCGTTCCTTACCCTTGACCGGCGGGCGGTAGGCGGTGGCGGTGACGTAGGCGCCGGGACCCCAGGCCGGATCCACCTTGACCTCCACGGTCGAGCCCCCGGCGGGCACGGACAGGGTGCGGACGTCGAGCAGCCGGTCGGTGGCGACGGTCAGCAGCAGCTCGCCCGCGAAGGGCGGCGTGATTTTCAGCCGCGCCGTCTCGCCCGGCGCGTAGGCCGGTTTGTCGGCGATCACCTCCAGCTTGTCCGGCGTGCCGCCGCCGTCCTCCACGATCTGCCAGCCGGAGGAAAAGCGGACGGAACTGGCGATGCCCGCCGCCTTGTCCGTCACCTCCAGCCGGTAGCGGCCGAAGTCGCGCTTGCCGAGGGCGATCACGGCCGGCTTGTCGACCGAAACGCTGACCGTGCCGGAGGTGACCGGCGCATCGCGGGTGACGGCGGCGTAGTTCACGCGCCCGTGCTGCCGGTACCATTGGAAGGTGACGCGCTCCTCCACCAGTTCCCAGGTCAGATCCTGCTTGGGCAGGGGTGTGCCGTCCGGGGCTACGGCGACGAGGTCGAACAGTGCCTCCTGCCCCTCGCCGACATGGCCGTCGCGGAACTGCGGGCGCAGGCCGATGGCGTAGGATTTGCTGCGCACCGGCACGGTGATCGACGCGCGGGCAGGGCGCCCGCCCGGTTCCGCCAGCGTCACGCGGATGTCGGCGCGCAGCGGCCTCGTGGTGTCCGGAAGGCCCGGCAGGGTCACGGCGATGCGCGACTTGCCCTCCTCGTCGGTCGTCGGGAACTCCAGGGATTCCAACCGGCTGTCGATCGATTCCTGGACGAGGCCGAAGCGGTAGTCCTTGAACGCGGGGTAGGGCGCCGGGTCCGGTTGCAGCGCGACCTCGGCGGTGCCGTCCAGCCCGGCGGCCGGCGGGCCGTAGAGGAAGCGCCCGCTCGCCACCACCTCGAAGGGCTGGCCGACCGTCAGGGCCGGAGCCGACGCGGCGACCTCCAGCGCCAGCTTCAGCGGCACGAAATCCTCGACCTGGAAGCTGGCGCGGCCCACCGGCTCCCCTTTCGGGTCGGTGTAGGCCAGCACCTGCCAGCCGCCGAGCGGCGCCGTCTTCGACAGCGGCAGCGGCAGGAAGAAGCCGCCCGAGGGATGGGCCGGCGCCTGCCCCGAATAGTACTCGGTCCCGCTCGGCCGCAGAATCTTGACGGTCAGCGGGAAGTTCTCCACCGCGTCCGTCCGGTCGTCGCGCAGCAGGATGCCGAGGTTGACCGTCTCGCCCTGGCGGTAGACTCCGCGGTCGGTGTAGACGAAGGCGTCCATCGGCCCCGGTGCCGCCCGTCCGCCGACCCCGCGGTCGGACAGGTCGAAGGCGGCGGCGGGCAGGTCCAGCATCGCGAAATCGGCGCCGGCATAGGCCATCA
>JAEZPL010000580.1 GCA_023413605.1 Pseudomonadota bacterium | reverse complement strand
CCATGTTGAGCGTGAACACGGTGTCGATGCGCGACGCCTGGATCTCGTTCAGCGCAAGGTCGTGCGTCGCCTGGTCGATCATGTCTCCGCTGACCCGGCGCAGGATCCGGATGCGCATTTCCGCGCGCCGGTTGATCGCCCGCTGCATCAGGGGCACGAACAGCATCTGCGGCATGAACACCATGGCGCTCAGCAGCGCGATTTCCGGCTGCAGATAGGCCATGTAGCCGAGAACGCTGAGCAGCACGCCCCCCTGAAGCATCGGTTCCGACAGGCTGATGCCGATGAAACTTCCGACCGGCTCCGCTTCCGACAGGATCAGCGAGATCTCCACGCCTTCCTGCTCGGGCGTGCCGTGCGGCCCCGGAACGCACCGGCTCAGCCCATAGATCGTCCGGCGCAGGTGCCGCACCGCCGTCTCGCTGACCCAGCCCCGGTAGATGTTCAGGCCCAGCTTGATCAGGCCTTCCAGCAGCGCGATGCCGAGATAGCCGGCGGACAGCCACATGATCGACCGGAGGGAACTGGACGAAATGGCGTCGTTGATGATTCGCCTCTGGATTTCCAACGGATAGACGCTGAGGAAGAACACCATGGCGGACAGGATCGACAGGCCGAACTGGTGCTTTCCGCTGTGTCGCCAGACATAGCCGACGATTGAGGGTGGCAACGGCGCACCCTTTGTGCCAGCCCTTGCTCCGGTTCCCTGGTCAACCGGCGGGTGGAAGGGCGCCGCCGTCATGGGTTGGCTCCAGACCGGAATCGGTCGATGGCTCCCGCCATGACGGCGACGCCCTGGTGGTCACCAGCGCAGGAACAACCCAACGTCGCCCGGCATGCCGCCGGGATAGTCGAGGATCTGCGCGCGCAGCTTGTAGCCTTTCTGCCTCAAGGTCTTCTCGAAGACCTCATAGGCTTCGCGGGCATAGCCGGTCAGGGAATTCGGCCAATCCGGCTCGAAATTGTTGATGGCGCGCCCGCCGTCGGTGCAATAGCTGCTGGGAAACCGGACGATCTGGATTTCCCGGACGCCGCGCTCCGCCGCTCCTCGCACCGCCCGTGTGAAGCGTTCCTTGGCATCCGCGCGGACATGCTGGTGCATGAAGGCGTCGCGAAGGGTGTCCTGCTCCTCCTGGTGCTTCTTGTCGCGCTCCAGCGCCTCTTTCAGCAGCGCCATTTCATGTTCGTCGGCGATCTTGCGGAGGTCTTCGGGGCTGATCAGGTCATCGCCAATATCGGGGGGCGGAGTCCGGCCTGCCTGTTCCGGAACGGTCCGATCGGCGTTGCTCATGGTCATGGTCTCCCTGATGGGGGCTGTGCGGGGGCCGTACGCGCCATCCCGGCCGTACGTGCCGGCCGGCTATATGGACGGATCGTCGTCCGGGATTCCGGAACCGGCTTCGTTCCAGCGTTGCAGTTCCCTCAATATGTCGCCCTCAAGCTCGGCGATGAGGTCACGGCACGCGCTGACTCGCCAGTGCGTCGCCGGATCCTCGGATGTCTGCCATCGGTGCAGCGTTTCGACCGCTTCCCCATAGTCTTCACACAGGCTGAAGAAAAACCGGTTGTCCGCGCTGTACTGCTTGATGGCCTCTGCCAGATCCGGGAACCGTTCGACTGCGTGCCGCAACCTGTCCGGCATGGATTTTCTCGCATGGGCGTTGTCGCCTTAGGGGCGTAGTTGGGGGGCGTAGTTGGGGCGTTGCCGCCTGGGCTTGGGCATGGATGTTCTCGCCGGCCGGGAATGACTCCGGGCCGGTCGCTGCACCTGGAAACGGCTCCGAAAGATGGTCTGGACGAAGCCTGCACCCGCCCATTGCCGCCGCGTAGGCAGCAACAGTTGACATTGATACGGTATCAGTCGGCCGGGACCTTGATCCTCAACCCATGACCAGACCGCCGTCGACGTACAGGGTCTGGCCGGTCATGAACCGGCTCCAGTCCGATGCCAGGAACAGCACCGGGCCGGTCACGTCCTCGGGCGTGGCGATGCGCCGAAGGGGGGTTTGGGCGATGATCGTGTCCTTCACGCCTTCCTTCGTCCTGCGGCTGGCGTCGGTCGGAAAGACCAGACCGGGGGCCACGCAGTTCACACGGATGCCGAGCGGGCCGAGTTCCGCAGCCAGGGTCCGGCTGAAGCCGACCAGGGCGGACTTGGCCGTGGTGTAGTCGTGATACGGCACCGTGGGGCGGGCGGTGAGGTCGGTCGTCATGTTGACGATGCTGCCGCGCGCCTGCCGGCGCATCAGCGGAAGGACGGCTTGGCAGACGTTGAAGGTCGCCCGCAACGCGCCGTCGACCTGCCCCTGATAGTCCGACCAGGCCATGTCCCAGAACAGGGGGCGGTTGTCCGGGTCGAAGGTGTAGGGTTTGAAGGCGTTGTTGACGACGGCGTCCAGACGCCCGACCTCGTCCGCCACCCGGTCCACCATGGCCCGCACGGCGGCCTCGTCCGTCACATCGGCCTGCACCGCCCAGCCGTCGCCGCCCAGCGCCCGGCACTTCTCCGCCACCTGCTCCGCGGCGTCCGCGTTGCGGAGGTAGTTGACGACGACCATCGCCCCTTCCGCCGCGAAGGCCCGCGCGATGGCGGCGCCGATGCCGCGGCTGGCGCCCGTGACGAGAACGGTCTTTTCGCGGAAGTCCATGGGACGGCCTCCGTCCTGGCTATTGCGGGATCAGGTCGGTGACGACCACGCGGGAGATGTCGATGTCCTTCGCGATCAGCCCCAGCTGCCGGAAGGTGTCCGCCCCCTTCTGCATCACGTCCGGATCGAAGACGCCCAGGCCCTTCGCCCTCGTCGTCTCCGACTGGCTGGACGCGTTGCGCAAGTTGATGATGGCGAGGTTGGTCGCCTCGTCCCGGCCGTTGATGGCGCGCGCCACGGCGATGCGGGCTGCCTCCTCCGGATGGTCGATCATCCAGGCGGCGCTGTCGCGGTAGGCGGCGAGGAATCGCCTCAGCAGGTCCTTCTTCGTGCGGTAGGTCTCCTCCGTCACGACGAAGATGTCGCTGGGCAGGTTCAGCGTGTCCTTCACCTCGATGACGTTGACGTCCTTCAGCCCCTTCTGAAGCCCGACGTAAAGCCCGGTGTCGGTCGCCGCGGTGGCGTCTACCTGCCCCTGGATCACCGGCGCGAAGTTCAGCAGGCCGGCCACCTGGATGGTCACGTCCTTTTCCGACAGTCCGACCTGATGCAGCAGAACCTGGAGATTCTGGTAGGTGCCGCTGGACAGGCTGTAGACGCCGATCGTCTTGCCCTTCAGGTCCGCCGGCTTGGTGATGTTGCGCTCCTTAGGCGACACCACGTTGAAGACGTTCTGCGGGTA
>JAEZPL010000569.1 GCA_023413605.1 Pseudomonadota bacterium | reverse complement strand
ATCCGACTTCGTGTCGGCCTTTGGCGGATCGGCCTTGGGCGCGGCCATGGCGATCTCGGTCCCGGCCGTCTCCGGCGGCGGCGTGGTGGTGACGATGACCGGCTGGCTGCTGGTGGTCGTCTCGCTCCGGCGCGCGACTGTGGCCAGCGTGCCGAGCTTCTGCCGCGCCAGCTCCGCATAAGCGCCGGTGCCGAACAGGCGCAGGAAAGCCTCAAGGTCGGCGGGGTCCTTCTTGTCCTTCACCATCTGCCAGATCGACTCCTCCAGCGCCGGGGTCGGGGGCGCGGCGCCGGGGGAACCGATTTCCAGCTTCACGGTGCCGGTGGCGCGTCCGCCCTTGCCGTCCTCCACCAGAAACGCGAAGGCGCCGGCCGGACCGGGCGGGGATTCCTCGGGATCGAAGGTCAGGCGGTTCAGCGCCTCGGGCGTCAACCGGTCGCTCGGGCGGACGAGGGTGGTGCCGTCCTTGACCTTGCCGCGCTCGGGCACGGCGCTGACGGTGATGGTCAGGGGGTCACCTTCGGGGTCGGTCGGCGGCTCGATGTTCAGCGGGTTCGGCACGGCGCGCAACGTGCGTTCGGACAGCACGACCGGCGGGCGGTTGCTGGGCTTGATGGTGATCTTCACCCCGCCCCGCACGACACCCCCGCGCCCGTCCAGCACGGCGAAATCGAAGCTGCCGGCATCGCCGACGACGGTCGCATCGGGCTTGAAGCTGGTGGCGGCCAGCTGTTCCACGGTCAGGTAATCGCCGATCAGCACCACCCGGTCGCCGATGCGCACGCTGCCGCCGCGTGGCAGGCCGGAGACCTGGGCGAACAGCTGGTCGTCGTCCGGATCGGTCGGGCGGCCGACGCGCAACGGCTCCGCGTCGGCGCGGTCGGTGATCTCCATCGGCTTCAGCTCGCCCAGCACCGGCGGCCGGTTCGGCGGACGCGGGTTGAAGTAGAAGGGCGTGGCGCCCAGCGAGCCGAAGATGTACGGCTCCTGCCGGCTGTTGGTGGCCTGCCGCACGGTGTCGCGCACGTTGCGGAAGAACAGGCTCAGCTCCAGGCCGGGCGTTTCCAGATGCTGCAACAGGGCCGTGGTGTAGGGGCTGTGGTCGCCTTGCCCGTCCTCGGCCAGCTGGTCGGCGCGGGTGGCCATGGCCACCAGCGTGTCGCTGGGGGTGTCGTCGACGCGTGCGAAGCCGTAATTCACCTGGACGCGGTTCTGCCCGGCCTGCTTCAGCCGGTCCACGAAGGGGTTGTTGCGGCAGGCGTCGAGCATCAGGATGCCCAGCTTGCGCGCCTGCGACAGCTCGCCCATCATCAGGTTCAGCGGCAGGGCCTCGTAGACGAGGTCGCGCTCGCGCTCCAGCTTCGCGTCGGCCGGGACGAGGTAGTTGTTGCCGCCGACCTGGATGCCGTGCCCTGCGTAGAAGATCACCGCCACGTCGGCCTGCGAGGCCCGGATGCCGAAATCGCGCAAGGACCGCTCGAAGCTGCGGTTGTCAACGTCGAACTTCTCCTCCACCTCGAACTGCAGCTTGCGCAGGGCGTCGGCGATGGCCTTGGCGTCGTTCTTCGGGTTCTGGAGTTCGGGGGCGAATTCGTACTTGCCGATGCCGACGACCAGCGCCACGCGTTTTTCCGGCGTGCTGGGCGGGGTGGCCCCCCGTCCACCGGGATTCTGCTGGGCGAAGGAAGCCGTGGCGCCGATCGGGGTGCCCCCGACAAGCGTCACGACCACGAGCGTCACGACCGCCAGCCAATGGCACAGGCCAGACCAGCGTCGCGCCAATCGTCCGTTGATCATCACGCCGGCTCCTTGTTGGGAAAGCCGTGGTCCTGAACTCTTTGGCTCCTGTACCCTTTCGGCAGGCCTGATCAGCAGTCGAGAACTGCGGCAACCGCCGCAGCAACCAAAGATTTATTGTTGCTGAGAATGCCAGATTACTCTTTCGAATCGTTCGTTCCAAGCGTTCATTCAGCCTAATCCCGAAAACAGGAACGGGTCATGGCCATTTGAGTTACCGCATCCTTGGTGCCATTCTCCACTATTCTCCGGCTTCGGCGGGGCGAAGGGCCTGGGGGTCCTCCTCGTCCAGCACCAGCCAGGTGCGCACGGCCTTTCGCTTGCCCTTCAGCGCCATTTCGCCGACGGGCAGGCCCGGCACCTTGCCGTCCACCGCCTTCCAGGTCGGCTCCCCGATGACGATGCGGCAGTGGGTGGAACTGCGCATGGCGACCGTCTTGCCCAACGCCTCCAGCCGCGCCGCGGTGTTCGCCGTGTCGCCCAGCAGCGAATATTCCATATGGCGCAGGCCGCCCAGGCTGCCGGCGACCAGCGGGCCGGTGTGGATGCCGATGCGGATGCCGATGGGCGGCAGCCCCTCCGCCTGCCACTGCCGGTTCAGCGCCCGAAGCTCCCGCCCCATCTGGAGCGCGCAGCGCACCGCGCGTTCGGCGTCGGCGTCGATCTCCGCCTGGGTGGTGCGGGCCACGGGAGCGCCGAACACCGCCAGGATCGCGTCGCCGATGAAGCGCAGCACGATCCCCTCATGCGCCGCCACGATGCGGACCATGGCGTCGAGGTAGCTTTCCAGCCAGCGGATCAGGGGCTCCGGCTCCAGCGCCTCGCAGACGGTGGTGAAGCCCTCGATGTCGGAAAACAGGACCGTGGCGGTCAGCTCCTGCGGGCGGGGCCGGCCGCCGGCCAGAAAGGTCGCGCGCTCCCGCCAGACCTCGTCGGCCACGGGCTGCGAGACGTGGTTGGCGAACAGCTGCATCAGGCTGCGGCGGTCGGCGCGCTCCTTCAGCGACAGATGCGCGGTCATCGCCGCGATGCCGCCCAGCCACGCGCCGGACGGGGCGATCATCGACACCAGCGGCCCGCCATGCGCGAACAGCGCGATGCCCGCCACCCACAACCCGACCAGAATCAGAAGGCTGGCCGACACCAGCAGCCACATCGGCAGCCCGGCCGCCGCCAGCGCCACGCCCGCCGCGCTCAGCGCCACGACCAGCGCCGCTTCCCACCCGAAGGGGATGCTGCGGCTGGTGCGCCCGTCCATCAGCTGGGCCAGCACATGGGCCTGGATCTCCACGCCGGGCGTGGACAGGCCGGCGACGGCCAGCGGCGTGCGGTGCTGGTCCACCCCGACCAGCACGGTGCCCACCACGGCGATCCGCCCGGCCAGCCAGTTCTGCGGCAGCATCGGCACCACGTCCGCCGGATAGACCGGGAAGGGCGGCCCGCCCGGATTCGGGCCGGCGCGCCAGTCGATGCGGAAGGGCTCCTCCGGGATCGTCGCACCGGCGAACATCGCCAGCCGCGCCGGGAAGCTCGGCAGGCCGTTTGGACCGTGCGGGACGTGCCAGCGCACCGTTCCGTCCAGCCGGTCCTTGGCAAGGTTGGCGTGGCCGTAGGGCATGCCGTCGAGGAAGCGGCCGAGATAGCGGCGCTGGTCCTCCGTCAACGGAGTGTCGCCCAGCGCGGTGATCCCCACCACCGGCACCGTGGCGCCGCGGATGCGCTGGCGCAGCTTCTCGTCCAGCGCCGGAATGGTCGGCTGGTCGAACAGGATGTCGAGCCCGATGGCCTTCACCCCCGCCTTCTCCAGGTTTCCCACGAGGTCGGCGAGGAACCCGCGGTCCACCGGCGAACGGCAGGCCAGCGTGGCGAACAGATCCTCGCCCAGGGTGATCAGCACGACGCCGGAATGCTGCGGCGCCGGGGGCGTGAAATAGGCGATGGTCAGGTCGCGGAAGCTCTCGTCCGCCGACCGCAGCGGCGGCGCCAGCCGGGTCAGCCCCAGCGCCGCCGCCGAGACCCCCGCCACCACCGCCGCCACCAGCCATGGAGCCGGCAAGGCCGCGCCCTCAGTCGACGCGCAGAATGACCTGGGCCATCACCAGATCGGTCTGCCTCAGCGAATTCAGCGTCTGCTCAAGCTTCACCGCCGCCTCGTCGCTCAGCGGACGGAAGGCGTCGCGCCGGCCCGGCAGATCGTTGCCGAGGTCGCGGCCCGCCGCGAAGCAGCGGACCTCCTGGTCGCCGGTCTTGGCTCCGCTGGAATCGCCGGCCCTCAGCGGCATGGGCATGCGGTCCCCCGGCAGCGACAGCGTCTGGTGCCCCTCCACCAGCGAACTGGCCGACGGCCCCGGCGGAAAGATCGGCGTCAGCTGGCCGCGCGCGTTGCGCACATAGCAGTAGACGTGCGCGTCGCGGTTCGTTTGCAGCACCAGCGTCACCGGCTCGCCCGACCGGTAGGTCGGGTACAGGCCGCGGTCGGTCGACAGGTAGAGGTTCAGCGGCGCCATGCTGTCCCGCACCGGAGTCAGCAGGGACGCCGCCTGATTGGCGCAGCCGGCGCCGGCCAGGCGGACGGCCAGCGCCGCCCCTTCCCCGTCGCCCTCCACCACGCGCAGGCGCAACGTGTGGCGCGCCCTGCCGTCCGGGCCGGACACGGACAATTCCTGCCCGTCCTTCATCGGCAGTTCCTTCGGCCAGGGCACGGCGTCGGACTTGTCCCAGCGGACCGTGACCGCGGTGCCGCGGGCAGGGTCGCGCAGGGTCGCCGGAATCAGCGCCGGGTCTTGCGGCCTTTGCAGCATGGCCGTGCCGCCGGTCTTCACGCACTGCGTGCCGGACAGGCCGGGATCGACGGCGAAGATCTGCTCCGCCCCCTTCTGCATGGGCGCGCCCAGAGCGCGCGCGGCACCGAGGTCGGTCTGGAAGAAGCGCTCGCCGCCGACGAGGCTGCCGACGCCGTTCCAGTTGGAGGACTCCGGCATCTTGTCGAGCCCGCCTTCGAACGGCCCCTTCACCCGCACCATGCGGCCGTTGGCGAACAGAAACAGCGCGTTCGCCCCGTCCGGGACGGACACCGACGCGCCGTCGGGGACGAGCTGCCCCTGCGCGTAGCCAGGGGCGGTCGAGGCGACCACCACCGCTTCAGCCGCAGCGGCGGGCGGGGCGCTCGCGAGGCTTGCGATGGCGAGGCTTGCGAGGGTCAAAGCCAGGGCCGCGCCCGTTGCTTTGGACATGATCACCTCCACCGGCGGGGATCGTGAAATCATTGGCGTTTCCCGGACTCCTGTCCAGGCAACGAACGGGGAATGCCGGGTCGGCGAACCCGGCCTTAAATGGGGCTGGCGCCGTTCTCGGACGGGCATGGCGGTTCCTCCGAATAAGGCTCGCGGAACACGCTCGGCGAGCGTTTCACGGCCTCAAACCTACGCCTTCCGAACTGCGCACGGCTGTGAGCCGCGCCACAGAGGCCCGGCGGATTCCGCCATCGTCGGTCCGCCGCAGTGGCGGCCATCACAGCGGATCGACTTCCAGAGGCCTAAACTGCCCTCCAAGGACGATCACCGCCCACGCCTGAGGAGACTTGCCATGGCCGCCCAGCACGTCGCTTCCGCCGCACCGGACAGCAGCTTCGCCCGCTACGGCATCACGGACGTCGCCTATATGCGGACCGTGATGCTGGAAGGCCGCGTCGCCTACGCCGTACACGCCGCGGACGGCACCTGCCTGTGGCTTGACACCGACCGCGACACCGCCGGCGCTACCCTGAAGGACCACGGAATGCAGCTGGTCAGCGTGCATTGAGGGCCAGCGGTTAGGGCCGGCGGTTGAGAGCACGGTTTCCGCAGCTCATTGGCACATGATCAAGGCCCGCCGGTTGCTGCCGGCGGGCCTTGATCATGCCGCCGTGCTGCGCGACGTCGTAAATCGACTGCATTCCACGCAAAACGCCCTCCCCCGCGAAGTGAGGGAGGGTTTTGGTGGAGGCTCAACTCATCCATTCGGCGTCAGCAGGCACGACGTGCGGTTCTGGGTGACGACGGACAGGGCGTTGTCCGGGCTGCCCGCGCGGCGGAAACGCAGGGCGTTCAGTTGGCTGGCGATGCTGAGCGAGATGACGTTCAGGTCGGCCTCGTCGATGATCTTCTCGCCGTCCTGCCAGCATTGGACGCGCACCCGGCCGCGTGCAACGCCGACGTTGATGCCGCCGGCCTCCGGGCCGACGCTGTGGCCGTTCTTCTTGACCAGCGTGGCGCCGGCGGTCCCCCCCAGAAGGGGAACCGCCAGGACGGCCGCGACGAGAAGCAGTTGCCGTACCATGACACGCCTCCCCGGCTTTCGTTACTGGATGGGCCGGAACTCGACGCGCCGGTTGCGGCTGTCGGTCGGGTCGGGGGTCAGGGGCTGGGTCTTGCCCAGACCGGCGATGGCGAGGCGCTGCGGCTCCACATGGTGGACGCGGACCAGATACTCGCCCACCGACACGGCGCGACGCTCCGACAGGGCGATGTTGTACTGGTCGCCGCCGATGGCGTCGGTGTGCCCCTCGATGACGAGGCGGAGCTGCGGGTCCTGGCTCATCAAGCCGCCGACCGCGTCGATGTAGGCGTAGAACTCCTTCGGCACGTCGGCGGAGTTGAAGGCGAAGTTGATGCGGAAGCCGAAGCCGTTGGTCTGCTGCTGGCCCTGGTTCGCCGTGTCCTCGGTCCCGGCGGACAGGGTCGCCGGCTGGACCGCGGACTGACGCTGCGACGGGCGCTGGCTGCCGGGCACCGGGGCGGTCGGCGGAGCCGCCGCTTCCTGCACGGGCGTCTGCTTGTGCCTGGGCTTCGGCTGAGGTGCCGGCTCGGGCTGCGCCATCGCGGGCTGGCTCATGGCCGGCTGCGTCATGCTCGGCTGCGTCATGCTCGGCTGCGCCATCTGGGGTGCCATCTGGGGCGCCTGCTGCATGGCCGGGGCCTGCTGCTGCATCGGCTGCGACATGGCGGGCGCGCCGCCGTAGTTCGCGGGCTCGGTCGGGCGCGGCCGCTGGGCGCCGTTGATGCCGCTGCCGACGATCTCGATGCTGCGGGTGCGGATTTTGGGCTGGTCCTGGGTGTCGCCCGGCGTGCCGGGCGGCTTCACCGCCTCGCGCAGTTCGTCCACGGTCGG
>JAEZPL010000500.1 GCA_023413605.1 Pseudomonadota bacterium | reverse complement strand
TCCGCGTCCAGCTGGGCGTGGGTGGTGCTGGCCGGGTGGATGACCAGCGACTTCGCGTCGCCGACGTTGGCGAGGTGCGAGAACAGCGACAGCCGCTCGATGAAGCGCCGCCCGGCCTCCCTGCCCCCCTTGATGCCGAAGGAGATGATGGAGCCGGCGCCGTGCGGCAGCAGCCGGGAGCACAGCCGGTGGTCCGGATGGTCCACCAGTTCCGGGTAGGTGACCCAGGCGACCGTGCCGTTCTCCGCATAAGCCTCCGATTCGAGGAAGCCGATCACCTTGCGGGTGTTGTGGATGTGCCCCTTCATGCGCAACGGCAGCGTCTCCACGCCCTGGAGGATCTGGAAGGCGTTCATCGGGCTCATGCAGGCGCCGAAGTCGCGCAGTCCTTCCGCGCGGGCGCGCATGACGAAGGCGGCCGGGCCGAACTCCTCCGCGAAGTCGATGCCGTGATAACCGGCGTAGGGCTCGGTCAGCGTCGGGAACTTGCCGGACGCCTCCCAGTCGAAGGTGCCGCCATCGATGATGGCGCCGCCGATGGCGACGCCGTGGCCGGCCAGCCACTTCGTGCAGGAATGCATGACGAGATCGGCGCCGTGCGCCAGCGGCTTGCACAGGTACGGCGTGACGAAGGTGGCGTCCACCATCAGCGGCACGCCGGCGTCATGCGCGATCTGCGACACCTTCGGGATGTCCAGCACCTCCAGCCCCGGATTGCCCAACACCTCGCCGAACACCAGCCGCGTCTCCGGACGGATCGCGTTGCGGAAGCCGTCGAGGTCGCGCGGGTTCACGAAGGTGGTGGTGATGCCGAAGCGCGGCAGCGTGAAGGCCAGCAGGTTGCGGCTGCCGCCGTAGATCGAGGAGGAGGCGACGATGTGCCCGCCCGCGTCCATCAGCGTCATGATGGCGAGCGTCAGCGCCGCCTGGCCGCTGGCCGTGCAGACCGCACCGACACCGCCTTCCAGCGCCGCCAGCCGTTCCTCCAGCACCGCCACCGTAGGGTTGGAAATGCGGGAGTAGATGTGCCCGGCGCGCTCCAGATTGAAGAGCGAGGCCGCGTGGTCGGTGTCGTTGAAGACGTAGGACGTCGTCTGGTAGATCGGCACCGCCCGTGCTCCGGTTGCCGGATCGGGCCGCTGGCCGGCGTGCAGGCTCAGCGTGTCGAACTTGAGGAACTTGGCCTCAGCCATAACCTCCCCCTTGAAAAGGTAGAGGGCCGCCCGGGGTCGAGCGGCCCTCACTTGTTTATGCGTTTTTTGCCTGCCCTGCTCAACTCAATGAGCTGTGTTGCGCCGAGGGTATGGGTGGATAACGCAAACGTCAAGTGGTCCCTTACAGGCGCGTACCCTCTGCAAGCCATCATATGTATACGTATGATTATGTGGATTTATTGAGGCTTTAGGAAACGAGCAGCACAGCCAGATCGGCGGCGAACTTACGTGCACCAACAAGCACTGGGCTTGCCTTTCGCGAATACAGCGACGTTTACTCGCGGAGCGACATCGCATATACATTTACAACAGACTTTCTACTCCTCTATATTTTTATTCGCGATCGAAGGATCTCATTATGGCAAGCAAGGACTCCCCGCAACGCACCGGCGGCGAATACATAAGAATGCTTTACACCTACGCCGAGAGCTGCAATCACGCATTGAGCGACATGGACGCAGCTGAAGACAGCGGCGTGTTCTACAACATCGACTTGAGCAGCGTATTTTCCTATATATTTGGCGCATCACCCTCAAGAGAGGTGCCAAAATTTAAGAAATCGGGGAAGGCATTTGCAAATCAACTTCTTCAAACCAAAGGCACTGATATCGGCTTCACTCCATTCTTTACCATTTTTGGCATTCTTGAACTCGTTGATCAGTACCTCCACCATGCCAAAGCCCTTAGAAAAGACATAGAACTTGGCATAGACCATCAGAAATTAATCGAGAAAGTCGCGCGCATGGATTTTTTCTCTTTCGAACGCTACATAAGCACAAGCAAATTCGCTGAATCCATAATCAGGCGATTTAACTACGTTTTGAGCGGAAACGATTTCGCCGTTTACCACCGGCGCGCCCTCGCGTTGATCGGCCAATCCGGTCCAATTTCCGGAGTTGGTGACATACTCCATAAAAATTTCAAGATCGATCGAAAATATCAGTTTATGTTCAACGACTTATTCAACGAAATGAGAAAGAGGAGAATCGATAGCAATCGAAGTCCAAAGGATCGCGACTTCCACTTCCTGATGGACTGCGGCAACATGGTGTTGTGTACAGCACTACAAGACCACCTTGGCTCCCATGTTAATTTTGTCACCGATCAAGCCCATCGAAAATATATTACGGACATATATAGAAACCCTGTCGGAGTCTCACTTTGGTGCTCGGCTCACATGATGGAAAGAAATGGGCTTGCCGCATCCGCGCGCGATGTCATCGAAGACATTGGCATCACAGCCCAACGTCTTTACAGTCGCCTTAAAACAAAGCACAATTTCGCCGAGTCACAAAGCGCGGAAGAATTTATCCTCAGCCTTGATCCATACACCGCCACCGAACTGAAGCACTTTACCACTCATAAAATTATGCCGACAAACATAAAGAACCCGAACGACATTCGAGATCTTTGGATTGAGGTTTCAGAAAACCTCACTCGAAGCGGTTCATCTGAGCATGGGTTTTCAGCCCGAGCGGAGGAAAAAATTCACTCCATCGATGAAAATGCAAAAGATTTGGTCACCCTGATTCCAGAGATGATGGACCGCGACTTGATCATGGATTTTGGAATCAATCAGGATGAAGTCGTTAAGGAAATTTTTTCTAAGTACAGATGATCAGCACTCCACCCCCACCATCGTTTCCTCGACCAGCCAATCCACGACCTGAGCCAGGGCCTCCCAGCCGGTGGCGCCCTGCTCCAGAGCGTCGCGGTAGATGGCGACCTGCCGGTGGGCACTGGTGCCTCGACGGATGATGTCGCGGGCGTGCTCGACCTCCGCGGCGCAGCCGAAATGCGCGGCGTCCTCGCGGGTCAGCTCGATCAACTCCTCCATCAGGTCGGCGTAGGGCACGATCTTGCCCTGGCCGAAGTCCACCAGCCCGTCGTCCAGGCCGTAGCGCTGGGCGCGCCAGCGATTTTCCTCGATCAGCAGGTTCTTGTAGGGCCGCCACGTCACATTCTTCAGCCGCAGACGCCACAGCATGCGCAGCAGGCAGCGGAACAGCGCCGCCACCGTCACCGCATCCTCCAGCCGGGTGCAGACGTCGGTGATTCGCATCTCCAGCGTGGGGAAGCGATTGGAGGGGCGGATGTCCCACCAAAGTTTGCTGGCGTCCTCGATGATGCCGGCGTCGACCAGCACGTTCACCTGCTGCTGATACTCGCCGAAGCTCTGAAACCCGTCGGGCATGCCGGTGCGCGGCAACTCGTTCCACACCGACAGGCGGTAGGACTTGCGCTCCATGTCCTGCCCCCGCCAGAAGGGCGAGGAGGTGGACAGCGCCAGCAGGTGCGGCAGGAAGTAGCGGACCTGATTCATCAAGTCGATGCGCAGATCGTCGTCCTCGATCCCGACATGGACGTGCATGCCGCAGATCATCAGCCGCCGCGCCGGTGCGCCGAGGTCGCGCGCCAGCATGTTGTAGCGGTCGCGGTTGGTGTGCTTCTGCGGCTCCCACGCGGCGAAGGGATGGGTGGAGGCGGCGATGGGGGCGAGATTGTGGCCGCGCGCCACACCGGCCACGGTTGCGCGCAGGCTGGCGAGTTCCGCCCGCGCCTCCGCCAGCGTGGCGCAGACCGGCGTGCCGACCTCGATCTGGCAGCGCAGGAATTCCGGGTGGATGCGTCCCGGCGCCTGCTCCTGGCAGGCAGCCAGCATGCCATCGGGCGGATTGCGCGCGATGTCCCGCGTGTTGCGGTCGACCAGCAGATACTCTTCCTCAAGCCCCAGCGTGAAGGCCGGTTCCATTCAGTCTCACTCCCGCGGGTGCATCTCGACCCGATACAGGCCAGGGTCGGCAAGGATGGGGTCCAGCGCGTCGCCCAGCACTTGGGCCCACTGCGCGACTCCCTCCGGAATGGCGATGAGATCCTGGCGCACCTCGATCAGCACGTTGGGCAATCCGGCCGGCGTGGCGTGGGTTTCCACCGTGCCGCCCAGGGGCGTGCGACCGGTGTAGGGCTCGTTGTCGCCCACGCACCAGCGTCCGTCGGCGCGCAGCCGCTCGATCATCGGAATCGGAATGCGCGGGTCCCGGTCCCACAGAATGCCGACGTGCCACGGCCGCGCCACGCCGCGCATGACCGGCGTGAAGCTGTGCACCGACACGATGGCCGGCACCCGCCCCCCCTCCATGCGCCGCGCGATCTCGGCGGCGATGGCCTCATGGTAGGGGCGGAAAATGGCATCCACCCGCCGTCGCTCCTCCGCCGCGTCCAGCGCGCGGTTGCCCGGGATCACCACATCGTCACTGACCACAGGAATGGCCGTCGGGTCGTTCAGCGCCCGATTCGGATCGATCACCAGCCGCGAATAGCCGGACAGCACCGCCGTCGCGCCGAACCGGGCCGCCATCCGTCGCGTCAGCTCCGCCGCGCCGATGTCGTAGGCGATGTGCCGGCATAGCTGGTCCTCGCCGAGACCAAGGTCATCGAGCGCCTTGGGCACCGTGCGGTGCGCGTGGTCGCAGATCAGCAGCACCGGGCTGTCCGACTCGGGGTTCAGCACCGTCACCGGCGGCGGATCGTCGGGGCCGAGCAGAGGCGGCGGCGGTGCGGCCCTCGGCGGCGTTGGGGCGGTCACCGGCCTTGCGTGTTCGGCCGGTTGGTGTTCCGGCGACGGATGGGGGGATCGCGACGTCATGGGGCCACAGTATTGCAGGGGACGGACCGGACCGGAAGCTTGGGCAAAGGTTATAGACTCCCACGCGCCAACAGCCCGCGCGCCGGTTGATCCCGCAATGACGAGCACAGGCACGGTGCCGGGCAAATTGATGGGCCTGCCGGGGCGAATCAGCGAGGAGATTTGCAGGTGAGCCATGCGGCGGGCAACATTGGCGCGCGCAAGTTGCGCCCGCTATAACAGCGCTATGCCGGACGCCAGCTCCCTCGCCCCCGCCGCGCGCGTCGACGCCGCGCAGCGCGTCGCCCTGATCGCCCTGTTGACCGGGGCGCTGGGCATCGCTTTTGCTCCGATCTTCGTCCGCCTGTCGGAGCTGGGTCCGTCCGCGACCGCCTTCTGGCGGCTGGGCTTCGCCGTGCCCGCCCTGTGGGCCTGGATGGCGCTGGAGCCGAAGGGCGGCAGCCGGTCCCGCACGCCCTCCTCCTCGTCCGACTATCTGCGCCTGACCGCCGCCGGGCTGTTCTTCGCGGGCGATCTCGCGATCTGGCACTGGTCGATTAAGTATACGTCGGTCGCCAACTCCACCCTGCTCGCCAACTTCGCGCCGATCTTCGTGACGCTGGTGTCCTGGCTGGTGTTCAAGGAGCGCTTCACGCGCACCTTCGTGCTGGGCCTCGCGCTGGCGCTGGGCGGCGCCGTCGTGCTGATGGGGCAGAGCCTGCAACTGAGCCCGGAGCATCTGTTCGGCGACGCGCTGGGCCTGCTGACCGCCGTCTTCTACGGCGGCTACATCCTGTCGGTGGGCCGTCTGCGCGCGGAATTCTCCACGGCCACCATCATGACCTGGAGCGGCGTGATCAGCGGCGTCGTCCTGCTGCCCATAGCGCTGCTGTCGGGGGAAAGCCTGATCGCCGGCAGCGTCCAGGGGTGGGCCGTTCTGCTCGGCCTCGCGTTGTTCAGCCATGCGGGCGGGCAGAGCCTGATCGCTTACGCCCTCGCCCACTTGCCCGCGGCCTTTTCCTCGGTCAGCCTGCTGATCCAACCGGCCGCCGCGGCCGTATTGGCCTGGGTGCTGCTGGACGAGCCGCTGGGTGTTTTGCAGGCCATCGGGGCCGCCATCGTGCTGGTCGGCATCCTGATGGCGCGCCGCGGCAGCCGCTGATGCGGCGCGATGGCCTGCGCCCCGATGCCTCGTTGACGGAATTCGCCCGACTCGGGTACGACCTATAACCGATTGCTTATGAAGGGGACTTCCTCCGTGTCCGAAGCCGAAGACTCCCTCCACGTCCCCACCTCGTCGCAGCGCATCTCCGAGTGGGTTGCCGAGCAGCTCCTCGAACGAATCGCCCGCGGCGAGCTGGTGCCCGGCGAACGCCTGCCGGGCGAACGGCAGTTGGCCGAACAGCTGCATGTCAGCCGCGTTTCCGTGCGCGCGGCGTTGCAGAAGCTGAAGACCCAGGGCTTCCTCACCGCCGTCCAGGGCGGCGGCACCCGTGTGGTGTCTTCCGCAGGCGCCATGGACGGCGCCCTGACGGAGATGGTGCGCGTCAAGCACGCGAACCTCTGCGACCTCGTGGAGATCCGTCAGGCTCTTGAAGGCTGGGCCGCCCGCCGCGCCACGGAGCGCGCAACGCCCGAGCAGGTCGAACGCATCGGCAAGGTGCTGGCGGCCATGGGTGAAACCGGCCGCGACGGCAAGCAGGCCGCCGACGACATGGATTTCCACCTCGCCGTAGCGCAGGCCGCCAACAGCCCGGTTTACCTGCATCTGCTGGCAACGATCCGCGACATCCTCGGCCAGATGATGGAGTATCACCACACCGAGCCCTTCGCGCTGGGCAAGGAGGCGCTGATGATCGACCATCACCGCGCCATTTTTGAAGCGATCCAGCGGCGCGATGCCGACGCGGCTGCCGAAGCCGCAACCGCCCATCTCGGCTGGGTTCTCGACCGCTACAACGACATGAACAAGAAGTCCGAAGGGGCGTCCGTCCCCGCACCGCCGGCCTGAGTTCCCTTCCCCCTGTTCGGCCGAGCAATCGGCCAAAGAAAAAGCCGCGAGCCCGATGAAGGCCCGCGGCTTTGTCGTATTCAGCGTTCCGGACGACCCCGGCCTGCTCAGGCGGTCGGCGGATGAACACTACCCGTGTTCGCCGACCGCCAAACCCGGCGGTTCAATGCATCAGCCTTGATCAAGCGGGTCATGGTGGTGGCGCCTTCAGACGCCGTCGCCATCAGGCGGCCAGGAGCCCTTCGATCTGTTTGGTCACATCGTCGATCTCGGCCATGCCGTCCACCGTCTTCAGAACGCCACGGCTTTGATAGTACGGAAGGATCGGCGCGGTCTGCTCGTGGTACTGGGCCAAGCGCGTCTTGACCGTGTCCGCGTTGTCGTCGGCGCGGCGCTTGAACTCCGTGCTGCCGCAGACATCGCAGACACCCTCGACCTTCGGCTTCTCGAAGGTGTCGTGATAGCCCTTGCCGCACTTGGCGCAGGTGTAACGGCCGGTGATGCGGTCGACGAGGATGTCGTCGATAACCTTCATCTCGATCACATGGTCAAGCTTCAGGCCTTTGTCGGCCAGCATCTTGTCCAGGGCCTCGGCCTGCGCGACCGTGCGCGGGAATCCATCGAGAATGAAGCCGTTCGTGACGTCCGGCTTGGAAATACGCTCGGCGATCATCTGGACCATCAGGTCGTCCGGCATCAATTTGCCGGCCGACATGATCTCCTTCGCCTGCTGCCCCAGCGGACCGCCCTCGGCAACCATCGCGCGGAGCATGTCGCCCGTAGAAAGCTGGACGAGTCCGCGCGTGTCTTCGAGACGGCGCGCCTGGGTCCCCTTCCCGGCGCCCGGCGGTCCGAGCAGAATGAGATTCATTATTTTCTCCCCCGAAGCTTCGCTTTTTTAATCAGCCCCTCATACTGGTGCGCCAGCAGATGGGAATGAATCTGCGCGACCGTGTCCATCGTCACCGTGACCACGATCAGCAGGCTGGTGCCGCCAAAATAGAACGGAACCGAATGCTGGGAAATCAGGATTTCGGGCAGGAGACAAACCGCCACAAGGTACGCGGAGCCGATCACCGTCAGGCGGGTCAGCACATAGTCGATGTAGTCAGCCGTATTCTTGCCGGGGCGAATTCCCGGGATGAAGCCGCCGTACTTCCGAAGATTCTCCGCGGTTTCGGCCGGATTGAACACGATTGCCGTGTAGAAGAAGCAGAAGAACACGATCATCGCGGAGTACAGCAGCATGTACAGCGGCGTGCCGTGCGCGATGTAACGCGAAACGGTCTGCAGCCACTCCGGCCCCTCGCCGCCCGCAAAGCCGACAACGGTCAGCGGCAGCAGCAGAAGCGACGATGCGAAGATCGGCGGAATGACGCCGGAAGTGTTCAGCTTGAGCGGCAGGTGCGACGCCTCGCCGCCGAACACGCGGTTGCCCATCTGCCGCTTCGGGTACTGGATCAGCAGACGGCGCTGAGCGCGCTCCATGAACACGATGAAGAACACGACGCCGACAGCCATCAGCAGCATGAAGATGATGAACACGGTCGACAGCGCGCCCGTGCGGCCCAGTTCCAGCGTGCTGACCAACGCGCGCGGCAGTTCCGCGACGATGCCGGCGAAAATGATAAGCGAAATACCATTGCCGATCCCGCGGGCGGTGATCTGCTCACCCAGCCACATCAGGAACAGAGTACCGCCCACCAGCGTGATGACAGTGGCGACGCGGAAGAACATGCCCGGGTCGGCAACGGCCGCGCCTTGCGAGCCCGACATCGCCTCAAGGCCAACGGCTAGTCCCCAGGCCTGGACGGTCGCCAGCAGCACGGTGCCGAACCGCGTGTACTGGTTCAGCTTCTTGCGGCCCGATTCGCCCTCCTTCTTCAGCGCTTCCATTTGCGGCGACACCGCAGTCAGAAGCTGTACGATGATGGAGGCCGAAATATACGGCATGATGTTGAGGGCGAAGATCGTCATACGGCTCAGCGCACCGCCGGCCAGCATGTCGAACATGCCCAGTATGCCCCCACCCTGCTGGCGGAAAATGTCGGCCAGGATCTGCGGGTTGACACCCGGAAGCGGGATGTAGGTGCCCAGGCGGTAGATGATCAAGGCACCAAGGGTGAACCAGATCCGCTTCTTCAGCTCGGTCGCCTTGGAAGAGGCACCGAAATTATTGTTCGCGGCAAGCTGCTCGGCCGCTGATGCCATGGGTCGTATCCCTGTCCCTTATGTGCGAACGGGGCGGTCCTGCAGAATGCAGGCCGCCCCTCGCAACTACGCTTCATTTAGTGCTGGACGATGCCCGCGCGCAAGCGCGGGCTCATCCAATCACTCGGCGGCTTCGGCGGCGGGCGCGGTCAGCGTGACGCTGCCACCCACCTTCTCGACCGCTTCCAGCGCCGACTTGGAGGCGCCGGCGACGGTGAAGCTGGCCTTCGTCGTCAGGGCGCCCTTGCCCAGAAGACGGACGCCGTCCTTCTTCACCTTGCCCGTCACGCCCGCCGCTTCCAGCGCCACCGCATCGATGGTCTGGTTGGCGTCGAGCTTGCCGAGGTCGATGGCCTTCTGGATCATGCCCAGATTCACCACCGAGTATTCCTTCGCGAAGATGTTGCGGAAACCGCGCTTCGGAAGGCGGCGGTGAAGGGGCATCTGGCCGCCTTCAAAGCCGTTGATGGCAACGCCGGTGCGCGAGGTCTGACCCTTCA
>JAEZPL010000400.1 GCA_023413605.1 Pseudomonadota bacterium | reverse complement strand
GCCTGGACCTGATCCGTGGCCTGCGCGCCATGAGCATCACCCGCGACGTGCCGATGGCGCTGCTGACCTCCCTCCAGCTCGACAACCCGGCCTTGAAGGAAATCCCGCACGGCGTGTCCGTCATCCGCGTCGGCGAGCATTTCGGCGACGACTTCGCGGCGGTGGTGGCGAAACACAACCTCGGCTGAGAGCCGTCGGATTCTTGCGGGCAACAGGGGTTTACACGGATTGCACGGATTCGAGCGCGGATAACACGGATTTTTCAAAGCTTGCTCAGCATCGACCAACCGACCAGCAGCCGCTGAGCAAGTCCAAAAGAAATAACCGTACAATCCGCGCCTAAATCCGTGCAATCCGTGTTGAGTGTATTGTCGCCCGAAAAATCAGCACTTCATCAATACAGGTGCTGACCGCCCGTGATGAACATCTCCGTCCCCGTGACGTAGCCTGAATCCGGTCCGCACAGGTAGAAGACCACGGCCGCGACGTCTTCCGGCGTCCCCATGCGCTTCAGGGGAATACGGGGAATCAGCACGTCGTATTCGGGGCCGGTCATGGCGGTTTCGATCTCGCCCGGCGCCACGGCGTTGACGCGCACGCCGATCTCCGCGAAGTCCACGGCCATCTCGCGGGTCAGGCCGGACAGGGCCGCCTTGGAGGTCGAGTAGGCGGAGCCCGCGAAGGGGTGCACCGAGTGCCCCGCGATGGACGTCACGTTGACGATGGCGCCCTTGCCGCGCGACAGCGGCGCCGCGAAGCCACGGGCCAGCACCAGCGGCGCGAAGAAGTTCAGCTCGAACACCCGGTGCCAGCCCTCGATGGCGCCGTTCAGGCAGCCGAGCCGTTCCTTGATGGGCGTCTTGGGCGAGATGCCGGCGTTGTTGACCAGCGCGTGCAGCGGTTCGCCGTTCAGCGCGCGGTTGGCTTCCTCCACGAAGCGGGCGCGGCTGTCCGGGTCGGACAGGTCGGTCGCGATGTGGTGGGTCCAGTTGGGATCGCGCCGGCAGTGGTCCGGCACCTCCTCCCGCGAGCAGGAAATGACTCGCCAGCCCTCGGCGCTGAAGCGCTGCACGGTGGCGTGGCCGATGCCCCGGCTGGCGCCGGTGAGAATGACGGTTTTTCGGTGCGGCATAATGTCCAGAATAGCGTGCTTCGCGGCACGGCGCCAGCGCGGCGGTTCTGCGGCGGTTCTGCGGCGTGGAGCGGGCGCGGTTGACGGTGGTGCCGTCACGCCCAACCTTCAGAGCCTGACATTATCAGCTTGGGCTAATGGGTCGAGGAGGGTTGGTCACGTGCTTTCCCGTCTGATGGCTGCACTGCTTCTCGCCGGCTGCGCGGCAGCCCTCCCGGCAAACTCGTCGATGGCCCAGGCTGCGGCCCAAGCCGCACCGGCTACCGCTCCCCCTCTGCCCGCAGCCACCTGCGTGAAGCCCGGAGGCTGGGCCGACGCCTCCGCCCGCCCGGTGGACACCGCCGACCTGCTGCGCCGCGCCGCCCAGGCGCCCGTGGTCCTGCTGGGCGAGCGGCACGACAGCGCCGACCACCACCGCTGGCAGCTGCACACGCTGGTGGCCCTGCATGCGCTGAATCCGAACCTCGCCGTCGGGCTGGAGATGTTGCCCCGCAGCACCCAGCCGGTGCTCGACCGCTGGAGCGCCGGCCAGATCTCGGAAGCCGAGCTGCTGAAGGACACCAACTGGCAGAAGGTCTGGGGCTACGACGCGACGTTCTACCTGCCCATTCTGCATTTCGCGCGGATGAACCGCCTGCCGGTGATCGCGCTGAACGTGGATCGCGGGCTGGTCAGCCGCACCGCGCGGGAAGGCTGGGCCGCCATTCCCCAGGCCGACCGCGAAGGCGTCGGCAACCCGGCCCCGGCCCCGTCCTCCTACGTGAAGCGCTTGCGCGAGGCGATGGAGGCCCACGGCCCCGGCGAGGGCGGGAGGGAGCGCAACGCGGAGAGCTTCCAGCGTTTCGTGGAGGCCCAGTCGGTGTGGGACCGCGCCATGGCGGAACGCATCGCCGACACCAACCGCGACACCAACCGCACCGTGGTCGCCATCCTCGGCATGGGCCATCTGGAGGGGCGCGACGGCGTGCCGTACCAGCTGGCCGACCTGGGCATCGGGAACTCCATGGTCCTGCTTCCCTGGGACCCGGACCGACCCTGCGATTCGCTCGACGGGCGGGTGGCCGACGCGGTCTATGGACTGGACGACACCGAGTCACCCGACACGGCGCGGCGCCCGCGCCTGGGCGTGATGCTGGAACCGGGCCAGGGCGGCGCGCAGATCCGTTCGGTGGCGGAAGGCAGCGTGGCGGCGGCGGCGGGTCTCGCCCCCGGCGACGTGGTGGTCGCGGCGGCGGGTTCGCCGGTGCGCGATCCGTCCGACCTGACGGCGGTGGTGCAGCGCCAGGCCCCCGGCACGTGGCTGCCGCTGACCGTCAAGCGCCGGCAGGGGACGACGGAACTGGTCGCGAAGTTCCCCGCGGAGTGACCCACGGGCCTTACCTGCGGGGCCTTCTCACCTTCTCAATGTCCTACCACGGTCAGAGCATCCGCTCCCACTGGGCCAGCACGTCGGGCGTGGGGTTGATGGCCGGGGCGAAGTCGGTGCGGCCGAGGCGCGCCTGATGCTCGCGCAACGCCCAGTGCACGGTCGGGAAGGCCAGCTCGTCCCAGGGGATCTCCTCCCACCGGAACAGCCCGACCTCCTGGCTTTCCGGCCCGGCGGAAACGTCGGGCGACAGCAGCCGCGCGCGGAAGATCATCTGCACCTGGCTGATTCGCGGGATGTCGTAGACGGCCAGCAGCGAATCGATCTCGATCTTCGCCCGCGCCTCCTCCCACGCCTCGCGCGCCGCGCCCTCCATGGTGCTTTCGCGCTCCTCCATGAATCCGGCGGGCAGGGTCCAGAAACCCTTGCGCGGTTCGATGGCGCGGCGGCACAGCAGGATGCGGCCTTCCCACACGGCCACGGCTCCCACCACGATCAGCGGGTTCTGGTAAGCGATGTAGCCGCAATCGGGACACATCAGCCGCTCGCGGTCTTCACCGGGCGGGATGGCGCGGACGCGGGGACCTTGGGGGGATTGTTCCTCGGGCATGCGTCGGATATGGCGCAGGTCGGGGACGGGAGCAAGCCTGCCGATGGTGGGCCTGTGAGCGCGCCCTGCCGTGGCCTTCGGCTGCGCCCGCGTTCCTCACCCGTTCTCTTTCGCGTTTCGTTCCGGCATCCCTTCCTGTAGGCTGCCGGTTACCGGAAGACATGCCGGGAAAAGATGCCGGAAAGAGATCATTGGGGATTCCCATGCAGTTCGCGTTCGACGGGGCGTCGGTGGCGCTTGGGCTCCTGCTGGGGGCCGTGCTCGCGGGGGCGTTCCTGCGCGTGCTCGCCGCGCGCGCGGAGGCGGAAGCCAACGGCATCCGGGCGGAACTGATCACCCGCCTCGACATCGCCGAGCGAATCGAGGACGACCTGCGGGAGGAGATCGAGGCCCGCGACCACCAGATCGCCCGCCTGACCGGCGAACTGGCCGCCACCCGCGAGCGGCAGGCGGAGCTGACCACCACGCTGGCCAAGGAACGCTCCGCCCACGCGGAAAAGCTCGCCCTGCTGGAGCAGGCGCAGGCCGCCCTGTCCGACAGCTTCAAGGCCCTGTCGGCGGAGGCCCTGCGGTCCAACAACCAAAGCTTCCTCGACCTCGCCAAGGAGACCCTGGCGACTTTCCAGGAGCAGGCCAAGGGCGACCTGGAAAAACGGCAGACCGCCATTTCCGACATCGTCGCGCCGGTGCGCCAGTCGCTGGAAAAGATGGACAGCCAGATCCAGGAGATGGAACGCACCCGCGCCGGCGCCTATGAGGGGCTGAAGCAGCAGGTGCTGTCCCTGCTGGACACCCAGGCGCAACTGAGGGCGGAGACCGGCAACCTCGTCCGCGCCCTGCGCACGCCGGCGGCGCGCGGACGCTGGGGCGAAATCCAGCTGCGCCGGGTGTGCGAGATGGCCGGCATGCTCGACCACTGCGATTTCGTGGAGCAGGCGAGCGTGGACACCGCCCTGGGCAAACTGCGCCCGGACCTCGTGGTGAAGCTGCCGGGCGGCAAGACCATCGTGGTGGACGCCAAGACTCCGCTGGAAGGCTATCTCGACGGCGTGCAGGCCGGCGACGACGGCGCGCGGCACGACGGCCTGTCCCGCCACGCCCGCCATGTGCGGGAACACATGAAGCAGCTGGGCACCAAGGCCTATTGGGACCAGTTCGACGACACGCCGGAGTTCGTGGTGCTGTTCCTGCCCGGCGAGAACTTCTTCTCCGCGGCGCTGGAGCACGACCCGTCGCTGATCGAGGCGGGCATCGACCACCGCGTGATCCTGGCCACGCCGACGACGCTGATCGCGCTGTTGCGCGCCGTCGCCTACGGCTGGCGGCAGGAACGGCTGACCGACAACGCCCGCGAGATCAGCGCGCTGGGCGCCGAACTCTACAAGCGCCTGCACGACCTGGGCGGCCATATGGAACGGCTGGGCGTGCAGCTGGAAAAGGCCGTGGGCTGCTACAACGGCGCGGTCGGCAGCCTGGAATCCCGCGTGCTGGTCAGCGCCCGCCGCTTCCGCGACCTGCACGCGACCCCGGACAGCGCGGACGACATCCCGCTGCTGGAACCGGTCGACCTTGCCCCGCGCCAGCTCCAGGCGCCGGAACTGCGCGCCAGGGTGGGGACGTAGGGAGAGTCGGCGCAACCTTATTTTGGCTTGCAATGACAGCGGGCGGTGCCAATCTCCCTCCTGTCATTCTGCTTCGGACTGCCGGCCTGCTACGCCTTCGGGTGCCCAGATCGTCGATATGCCTGGACACAGTCTGATGCGTCGCACCGGCCGATGCGGCGCCACCTATGCATCGGAGGGCAAACATGCCTGTGGGTACCGTCAAGTGGTTCAACAGCACCAAGGGTTATGGTTTCATCCAGCCGGACAACGGCGGCCCGGATGTCTTCGTCCATATCTCCGCGGTGGAGCGTGCCGGCCTGCGTGGCCTGAATGAAGGCCAGAAGGTCTCCTACGAGGAGCAGCGCGATCCGAAGCGCGGCAAGACCTCGGCGGAGAACCTGAAGGCCGTCTGAGCCACCTGTTGCTCAAGGCGTTGCGAAGGGGGGCACCGGGCAACCGGTGCCCCTTTCCGTTGCGCCAATCCCGAAGATCTTTTCCGAACCTGGAGCATTCCCCATGGCCAAGTCCAAAAAGAAGCAGCCCGTCGACAGCGCCTTCGTGCTGTTCGACGTGATCTACGAGGATGGTGCCCGCACTTCCAACCGCAAGGTCCCCAGCGCGCTGGTCGGCGGCCTGGACGGTGACGAACCGGCCCGCGCCTTCATCGAGGAGCAGGACAACAAGATCGCCGAAATGTCCGGCAACCCGCGCGGCCCCATCAAGTCGATCACCCGTTCGCCGGCGTGACGAGCCTTGACTGGGCTTCCTGACGGATGATTAGCTGTCAGCTAACATCCGGATCGTGTATACCGTCGAATACAGCCGCGATGCGGTTCGAACCCTCCGGCGCATGCCGCGCAACACAGCGGATCTCATCCGCTCCAAGATCGCGGCTCTCGCGGTCGAACCGCAAGCGGCCAACAACAACGTCAAGGCACTGACCGGGCGCCCCGGATTCCGGCTGCGGGTCGGAGACTGGCGGGTCATCTACGATCTGGACGACGGTCTGCGCATTCTGGCCGTGGAACGCGTGGCCCCGAGAGGAGGCGTTTACGAATGAAACTGGATCGGCTGGAACGGGATGGCACCCGCTATGTGCTGGTTCCCGAAGACGAGTTCCAGAAGCTGCGGGAAGCGCTGGAAGACCTGGACGACATCCGCTCCTACGATCGCGCCAAGGCCAAGGCGCAGGAGTTCATCCCCGCGGCGCTTGCGGACCGCATAATCGAGGGCGAGAGCCCGATCCGGGTGTACCGTGAGCACCGCGGACTGACCCAGGAGCAGCTCGCGGCGGCGGCGGGCATCAGCAAGCCCTATCTGTCCCAGTTGGAAAACGGGCTGCGAACACCGTCCGTGGATAAGGCCAAGGCTTTGGCGGACGCGTTGCAGGTGGACATCGACGACCTGCTTTGATTGCAACGCACGGCGGGCTTCCTTGACCTCGCGGCCCGCTCTCCATATTTTGGAAGATTGTAATTCTTCCCTGCACCGTTGCCGAGTTCCCATGGCCGTTCTGGATATCCTCGTCGCCCCGCATCCCGTCCTGAAGCAGA
>JAEZPL010000397.1 GCA_023413605.1 Pseudomonadota bacterium | reverse complement strand
CGTCGGGCGGCAGAATGACCGGAGCGCCGAGCAGGTTGGCGTAAAGATACTGGCGGGCCAGCGTCTCCACCTCCACCGCCAGGGCCAGGGTTCCCTTCAGCGTCTTCCCCAGCACGATCATGCCGTGGTTGGCGAGCAGGCAGGCCATCCGCCCGTCCAACGCGGCCAGGGCGTTGTCGGACAATTCCTGAGTCCCGAAGGTCGCGTAGGGGGCGCAGCGGATCGAATCGCCGCCGGCCAGCGCCACCATGTAATGGAAACTGGGGATGCCCCGCCCGTGCACGGCCAGCGCCGTCGCGAAGGTCGGGTGGGCGTGCAGCACCACCTCCACGTCCGGACGGGCCCTCAGGATGTCGCGATGGAAACGCCATTCCGACGAGGGGCGGCGGTCGCCCAGATAGGTGCCGTCGAACCCCATCTCCACCACGTCGGCCGGCGCCATCTCGTCATAAGGCAGGCTGCTCGGCGTGATCAGGAAACCATCCTCCACCCGCACCGAAAGGTTGCCCGACGCTCCCTGGTTGACGCCCGACCGGTTCATGGCAAGGCAGGTCTCGATGATCGCTTGGCGCTGCGGAAAATGCGGAAGGCTGGTCATGGCAAGACGTCTCCGTAACGGCGGATGACGGAGCGGGCCACGGCCGGCCCGGCCCTGTCAAGGGTCACCGGCACCCGGCGGCGGCGGGGCGGTCAGGTCCCAGTGCCGCACCACCGCGTCATAGCCGGCGGACAGCGCGCCGCGCCCGTCGGGCGTGAAGGCCACCGCCCACACAGGTTTGTCGTGCCCACGGAAGGAGGCGATCTGCCGCCCGCCGGCGACGTCCCACAGGCGGACCCGCTGGTCCCCTCCCCCGCCGGACAGCAGTGTGCGCCCATCCGGCGCGAAGGCGACGGAGGTCACGAAGCCGGTGTGGCCGTACAGGGTGCGCAGCGGCTTTCCGGCTTGCAGATCCCACAGCCGCACGGTCTCGTCGCTGGAGGCCGTCGCCGCAAGACGCCCATCGGGCGACACGGCAACGCCGTTCACGCTGCCCTCGTGCCCTTCCAGCACGAACAGTTCCCGCCACGTCGCGGTGTCCCAGACGCGGACCTGGAAGTCGTAGCCGGCCGAGACCAGCCGCGCGCCGTCCGGCGTGAAGGCCACCGCATTGACGTTGGCGGTGTGCCCATCCAGCTTGCGGATCTCGGCGCCGGTCTCCACGTCCCAGATCCGGATGGTCGGGTCCCAGCCGGCTGACGCGAAGCGCGCCCCGCCGGGGGCGACGGCCAGGCCCACCACATTGGCCGTGTGCCCCTCGTAACGGCGCAGAACTTGCCCGCTGTCGAGGTCCCACAGCTTGATGCCCATGTCGCGCCCGGCCGTCAGCCCGCGCTTCCCGTCGGGCAGGAAGGCGACGGCGTTCACCCCGGCCGCATGCTCCTGAAACGCGCAGAGCTGCTTGCCGGATTCAATGTCCCAGAGAATGGCGGAATAGTCCCAGCTTCCCGTCAGCGCGCGGCGTCCATCCGGCGAAACGGCCACGGCGTTCACCATCGCGCCGTGGCCGGTCAGATCAGCCGCCTGGAGGGGCGCCGAAAGCAAAACCGCCGCCACGAGGGCGGCGGCCACAGGTATGGCGCTCCGAATGGGCAGGCGCACCAGCAACGTCAATGCGCGGTTTCCCATACCCATCGTCTGTTCCCCTCCCACCAAGCCGGCGGCCTGATCGCCGCCGTTCGCCGGAGGGTAACAAGGCTCAACGCCCGATGTGCCTCAGCGCCAGAGGTGCTCGCGGGCAACGGCGGGGTTGAGGGTCGTGCGGTTGGGCTCGTAGGTGCCGCCGGCCGGCAGCGTGTAGCCCGACACCAGATGGCGGAACGGCGGCAGGGGCAGCCCGGTGGTGGCGTCCACGGTCAGCGTGTTGACCATGTAGGCCGCGTTCCCGGCCGTTCCCGGCATCATGGCGGCGACGCGGTAAACGGGCGTGCCGTCCTCCTGCGTCGCTTCCGTCACCCGCAGGACCTGCACGGTGTAGGTCTTTTCGACGATCTGCTTGATCTCGTCGGCCGACTTCACCGCAGCCGGGGTGGCCGCCGGGGTCTCCGTCTGGGCGATGGCGGGGCCGGCGAAGGCCCCGGCCAGCAGAAGCCCGGCAATCAGCGTGCGCATCGGCTCGGCCCTCATTCCGCGGCGGCGTGGTGGCGACCGTGGTGATGGCCGGCCCGCTCGCCGGTCACCTCCTCGACCCACAGCGAGTGGTGCTCGCGCGCCCACTGCAGTTCGACCTCGCCGGAGCCCATGGCGTCGAACGCGCCTTCCATGCCGACGGAGCCGATGTAGATGTGCGCGATGATGACCGCGATCAGCACCACCGCCACGCCCGCGTGGATCAGCTGGTACAGCTGCATGTCCGCCATCGACGCGAAGCTGAAGGGGAACAGCAGCTGCACGCCGGTGAAGCCCAGCGCGGCACCGCCAAGCACCGTCGCCCAGAAGATCACCTTCTGGCCGGCGTTGAACTTCCTCGCCGGGGGGTGGACGCCCTTGCTGAACAGGCCGCCGGCCTTCAGCGCCCAGTCGATGTCGCCGCGGTTCGGGATGTTGTGCTTCGTCCACATCAGGAAGATCAGCGCGATGCCGATCATGAAGGCGAAGCCCAGGTAGTTGTGCACGAACTTGCCGTAGGACGTCATCGCCGCGAAGACGTCCGGCCCCAGCAGCGGCAGGATCGTGTAGCGGCCGTACAGCACGTTCAGCCCGGTGATCGCCAGCACGATGAAGCTGCCGGCGGTCAGCCAGTGCACGCCGCGTTCGAAGGCGTTGAAGCGCTGGATGGTGCGGCCGGTTTTCCGGCCGTCGATGCGGATGCGCCCGCGGACCAGGAAAAACAGGACCAGCAGACCCAGCATGCCGCCCAGCACCCAGACGCCGTAGGTCGACAGCGGGCCGTTGCGCAGCGACCGCCACGCCTCCCCTTCCGACTGCACCAGCACGCCGGCGCTCTTGTTGGGGATGGAGACGGTGCCCTGCTCACCCGAACGAATGCCGCGCCACAGGTCGGCCTTGTTGCCGCCCTCCGCCTGGGCGGCCAGCGTCGGGTACCCTTCAGCCGCGGAGACGGAAGAGACGTTGGCCATGACCAGCGTCAGCGCCAGGATGGCGACGCCCAGCAGCACCGTCGACAGGGGCGACCTGAACCAGCCCTTTTGAAACATCGGCTTCATAACGTAAGCCCTCCCACTCAGAACCGCTGGCCTCAAAATCTCTGACCGGCCGAGCGCTGCTGAAGCGCCTGGACGGTGTCCGAGCCCAGCGGCGTGTCCGTGGCGCCCCGGTAGACGCCCTTCTCCAGGTGGATCGGGCGCCCCGCCTCCTCGTCGTTGCATCCGACGAGGAGTGCGGCGCCCAGCGCCACGGCGATCAGGCCAGCGGTGCGGCGAACCACGGTCACGACCCCGCCTTCATCTGGTAGGCGGTGCCCCAGCCCCAGGCGCCCGAGCCGTAGCCGCGGGCGACGACGCGCTCGCGGTAGATGTCCGACACCTTGTCGGCATCGCCGGCCAGCAGCGCCTTGGTCGAGCACATCTCGGCGCAGAGCGGCAGCTTGCCCTCGGCCAGACGGTTGCGGCCGTACTTCTTGTACTCCACCTCCGAATGGTCGGCGTCGGGGCCGCCGGCGCAGAAGGTGCACTTGTCCATCTTGCCGCGGGTGCCGAAATTGCCGGCCTGCGGGTACTGGGGAGCGCCGAACGGGCAGGCGTAGAAGCAGTAGCCGCAGCCGATGCACAGGTCCTTGTTGTGCAGAACCACGCCCTGCTCGGTCTGGTAGAAGCAGTCGACCGGGCAGACGGCCTTGCAGGGCGCGTCGGAGCAATGCATGCAGGCGACGGAGATCGACCGCTCACCCGGCTTGCCGTCGTTCAGGGTGACGACACGGCGGCGGTTGATGCCCCAGGGC
>JAEZPL010000328.1 GCA_023413605.1 Pseudomonadota bacterium | reverse complement strand
GCCGCGCACCGCGTCGGCTATTCGGTTCCCTGCACGGCGCGCTTTGCCGCTGCGGTTCTCAGACTTGCGCGGGCGCGCGGCGCGGACGCGTCGGCGCTGGCCTCTTCCGCGCTGCTGCTGGTGCCGGACCATCTGCCCGATCCCGGCGTCCCCGACCGCGACGGGTGCGTGCATCTGGAACTGCGGCTGGTCCCCGGTCTGGACGACGCGGGGATTCGCCGGGCCTTGGCGGCGGCGCTGGCGCTGGCCGACCCGGACTGGCGGCTGGTGCCGGCGGACGAGGTCGGGCGGCTGGAAGCCTCCGTTGAAACGCTGAATTACCGCAACAAGGCGCTGGCCCACGCGCTGGAGCGCGTGTCGTTCCAGCCGCTGGACGGCAAGCTGACGCAGGTGCGCGACGCCGCGCAGCTGTTCGGCTTCGTCAACGAATGGTGTTTCGACGAGAATCGGGTGGTGAAGCGGTTCCGCGAACTGGCGCCGGTGTACCACCCCGACACCGGCGTGGTCGCCTGCCGCGAGCGCATGGCCCAGTTGATCGAGGCCCGCAACCTGCTGATCCGCCACGTCCGCGGCGCCTACACGTCCGGCGCCTGGATGAAGCAGCGGTAACCGTCAGGCGACGCCCAGGGCCTCCACCCCGATGGCGTCGGTCAGGCTGGTGCCGTCCAGCACCGTGCCGTCCAGCGTGGCGCCCGTCAGATCGGTGCCGGACAGGTTGGCCTCGCTGAGGTTGGCGCCGCGCAGGTCGGCACCGGCGAGGTTCGCGCCGGACAGGTTCACCTTGCGCAGATCGGCGTTCTTCAGGATCGCCATGCCCATGCGGGCGCGCTGGAGGTTGGCGCGCCAGACATGGCCGGTCATCGTCTGGATGTGCACGGGGCCGAGCTGCGCGTCGGTCAGGTTGGCGCCGGTCAGGGTCGCCCGTTCGAAGTTGACGCCGCGCAGGTCCGCCTTGGTGAAGTCCGCCTTGCGCAGATCCGACAGCGACAGGTCGGCGATGGCCAGCGACGACCCGCTCAGGTTGGCGCCGCGCAGCGTGATGCATTGCAGGATGCCCGCCGACAGGTTGATGCCGTCCAGCCGGCGCCCCGACAGGTCGAGCGCGGACAGGTCGGCGCGCTTGCCGTCCTTGCCGCCGCTGTCGATCCAGGCGAGGTGGAGCGTCAGGATTTCGCGCAGGTCGTCGTCCGGGTTTTCCAGAACCTTGGCACGGATGGCGCTGGACAGGTTGGGGGAGCGGAGCTGTGCCGCGTCCAGGATGGTGCCGATCATGTTGGTGTTGGTGAAGTTGGCGCGCCCGATGGCGCAGCCGGTCATCACCGCGCCCGACAGCTTGGCGCCCGACAGATTCGCCTCCGTCAGGTCGGCGTCGGTCAGGTCGCAGCCCGTCAGGTTGGAGTTGGTCAGGTTCGCCCGCATGAACTTGGTTCCGCGCAGGATCGCGTCGGTCATGTCCGTCTGCATGACGAAGGCGTTCGCCACCTTGGCGCGGGACAAATCGGCGCCCCGGATGATGGCCGCCGTAAGTTCCGACGTCAGGACATTGTCGGCGAAATCGTGCTGCATCATCTCGCCCGAGGGGGTGTAGTGCAGCAGCGTGCCGTCGCGCAGGTCCACCTCCACCAGCACGGCCTCCGACAGGACGGCGCCGCGCAGGCAGGCCCCGCGCAGGTCGGCGCGGCGCAGGTCGGCCCTTTCCAGGTTCGCCAGCCGCAGATCGGCGGCGTAGAGATTGGCGTTCGTCAGGTTGGCCCCGGACAGGCGCGCGCTGAACAGCTTGGCGCCCGACAGGTCGGCGTCGGACAGGTCGATGTTGGAGAGATCCAGGTGCGACAGATCGCGCAACTTCAGGTTGGCGCGGACCCCGCCGGGCTGGCTTTTGCGGAACGCCTGATGCCGATGCAGGATCACGTTGAGCTGACTTTGTGTCAGCTTCGTGCGCGGCGTGTTCGTTCCGAAGCCTTGCGCGGACGGCATAAGTGGGTGTCCTGGGTTTGTGACGTTACCCACTTTGATGGGAAGCCGCGAAGAAACAGTTAACGACCGGTAAGGTTTTGCTCAAACACTCCTATAATCCGGCCCATCCGCGATGTCGATTTCCCTATTGATTGTAAGGGAATCCGCGGGTTCCCACAAGCGGCCTATGCGGGGGAAAGCGGCCGGCGTGACCGGTTCGTGACCGGGGTTGTTGACTCGCATGCCTCCGATGCGTATGGTCCGCCGACCTGCATCCGTCGAGCCGATCGACCGGGTACCATCGGCCTTGTGCCGAGGACCTCCGCCAGTCCGCGAGTATCGCGCACTGGCGCGTTCGTGCTTGTGCCCATCGTGTTCGGCGGGATGTGGACCGAAACTGAGGACCGCTGACCCATGTTCGAAGGCCTGACCGGACGCCTGGGCGACATCTTCGACAAGCTGCGCCGCCGCGGCGCGCTGAGCGAAGAGGACGTCAACGCCGCGCTGCGCGAGGTGCGCGTGGCGCTGCTTGAGGCCGACGTGGCTCTGCCCGTGGTCAAGCAGTTCGTCGGCCAGGTCAAGGAACGCGCCGTCGGTCAGGAGGTGCTGCGCTCCATCACCCCCGGCCAGCAGGTCATCAAGATCGTCCACGACAACCTCGTGGAGATGCTGGGCCAGGGCGAGGAGATCAACCTCAACGCCGCCGCCCCCGTGCCGATCCTGATGGTCGGCCTCCAGGGCTCGGGCAAGACCACCAGCACCGCCAAGATCGCGCTGCGTCTGAAGAACAAGGACCGCAAGAAGGTCCTGATGGCCTCGCTCGACGTGCGCCGCCCGGCGGCGCAGGAGCAGCTGAAGGTTCTGGGCGAGCAGGTCGGCGTCGCCACCCTGCCGATCATTCCCGGCCAGGACCCCGTCACCATCGCCCGGCGCGCCATCGAGACCGGCCGCCTGGAAGGCTATGACGTGGTCATGCTGGACACCGCCGGCCGCCTCGCCATCGACGAGGAGCTGATGGCGGAGGTCGCGGCCGTGCGCGACGCGACGAAGCCGGCGGAAACGCTGCTGGTCGCCGACGCCATGACCGGCCAGGACGCGGTGACGGTCGCCACCAACTTCAACGACAAGGTCGGCATCACCGGCATCATGCTGACCCGCGTGGACGGCGACGCCCGCGGCGGTGCGGCCCTGTCGATGCGCCAGATCACCGGCAAGCCGATCAAGCTGCTCGGCATGGGCGAGAAGATCGACGCGCTGGAGGCCTTCCACCCCGACCGCATCGCCGGCCGCATCCTCGGCATGGGCGACGTGGTGTCGCTGGTCGAGAAGGCCGTCGAGACGATCGACAAGGAAGAGGCCGAGAAGCTCGCCCGCAAGATGGAGAAGGGCCAGGGCTTCGACCTCGACGACATGGCCTCCCAGTTGAAGCAGCTGCGCAAGATGGGCGGCATGTCCGGCCTGATGGGCATGCTGCCGGGCATCGGCAAGATCAAGAATCAGCTCAAGGACGCGAACATCGACGACGGGATGATCAAGCGCCAGGAGGCGATCATCTCCTCGATGACGAAGAAAGAGCGCAAGAACCCCGAGATCATCAAGGCATCCCGCCGCAAGCGCATCGCCGCCGGTTCCGGCACCAGCGTGCAGGAAGTCAACAAGCTGCTGAAGCAGTACGACACCATGCGCGGGATGATGAAGCAGGTGCAGAAGCTCGGCCAGAAAGGCCTGATGCGCCACGGCCTGCAAAGCCTGCTGCCCAAGAATTTCCGGGGGCCTCAGTAAAGAAGGCCTTCGGTTCTTTGCCCGCGCGACGCGCGATCACGTTAACGACCAACCAGGAAAGCGTTTCAGACCATGTCCCTGAAGATCCGTCTCGCCCGCGGTGGCGCCAAGAAGCGTCCGTTCTACTCGATCGTCGTCGCCGATTCGCGCAGCCCGCGCGACGGCCGCTTCATCGAGAAGATCGGCACCTACAACCCGATGCTGCCGCGCGAGCATGAGCAGCGCATCGTGCTCGACGCCGAGCGCGCCAAGCATTGGCTGTCGGTCGGCGGCCAGCCGACGGACCGCGTCGCCCTGTTCCTGGCGAACGCCGGCCTGATCGCCAAGCCGGAAATCCGCGAGACCCCGAAGAAGTCCGCCC
>JAEZPL010000290.1 GCA_023413605.1 Pseudomonadota bacterium | reverse complement strand
ATCTGGCGAACCGCGGCATCAAGGCGGCCAACATTCCGATCGTGCCCGGCTGCCCCCTGCCGCCGGAGATCGAGAAGCTGACCCGTCCCCTGATCGTCGGCCTGACCAAGGATCCGGACCGGCTGGTGCAGATCCGCCGCAACCGGCTGAAGCTGCTGAACCAGAACGAGTCCTCCACCTACGTCGATCCGGAGGTGGTGCGCACCGAGGTGACCGACGCGCGGCGCATGTTCAGCCGGCGCGGCTGGCCGGTGATCGACGTCTCCCGCCGCTCCATCGAGGAGACCGCGGCCGAGATCATGATGCTGCTCGCCCGCCGTCAGACCGGCAGCCTGCCGGGAGGCGTGGTGCCATGACGGACGGCGCTTTGACCGGCCGCGGTTCCGCGGTCGTCCTCGCCTCCGGCTCCAAGACGCGGGCGGCGATGATGGAGCAGGCCGGCGTGCGCGTCACGCTGGCCCCCGCCGCGGTGGACGAGGACGAAATCAAGCTCGCCGCCCGCGCCGAGGGCATTCCCGTCGACGAGGTGGCGGAGGCGCTGGCCGAGTTGAAAGCGCAGCGCGTGACGCGCAAGTATCCCGGCGCGTTGGTGATCGGCGCCGACCAGATGCTGGAATGCGACGGCCAGTGGTTCGACAAGCCGACCGGTCGTGACGCCGCGCGGGAACAGCTGAAGGCCCTGCGCGGCAAGACGCACCGGCTGGTGAGCTGCGCCGTCGTTCTGCGCGACGGGGAGCGGCTGTGGCATCAGGTGGACCGTGCGCGGCTGACCATGCGCCCCTTCAGCGACGCCTTCCTGGAATCCTATCTGAACGCGGCGGGCGACAACGTGCTGCATTCCGTCGGCGCCTATCAACTGGAAGGCTTGGGCGCGCAGCTCTTCCACCGGGTGGACGGCGACTTCTTCACGATCCTGGGGCTGCCGCTTCTGCCGCTGCTCGGGTTCCTGCGGGTGCATGGGGTGATTGCGGAATGATACTCAGCGGCAAGGCAAAGCTGGCCGGCGTCATGGGCTGGCCGGTCGGGCATTCGCGCTCTCCCCGGCTGCACGGCTATTGGCTCGACCACTACGGCATCGACGGCGCCTACGTGCCGCTGTCCGTGCCGCCGGACCGCATCGAGGAGGCGATCCGCGCCCTGCCCGCCCTGGGCTTCCGCGGCTGCAACGTCACCGTCCCGCACAAGGAAGCGGCCTGCCGCAGCGTGGACCGGCTGGACGCGACGGCCAAGCGCATGGGTGCGGTCAACACCATCATCGTGGGCGAGGATGGCACGCTGGAAGGCCGCAACACCGACGGCTTCGGCTTTATCGAGAACCTGAAGCACGGCGCGCCGGACTGGAAGGCGTCGGATGGGCCGGCGGTGGTGATTGGTGCCGGCGGTGCCGCCCGGGCGGTGGTCGCCTCCCTTCTGGATGAAGGCGCTCCGCTCGTGTGGCTGATCAACCGCACGCGGGCACGGGCGGAGGATCTCGCCGGCGACATCGGCGGCGCCATCGAGGTCGCCGATTGGGTTTCACGTGAAACACTGCTGGAGGGTGCGGCCCTTGTCGTGAACACCACGACCCAAGGCATGGCCGGACAGCCGCCGCTGGATCTCGACCTGCGCGCCCTTCCCGCGTCGGCCGTCGTGACCGACATCGTCTACACGCCGTTGCTGACCCCGCTGCTGGAGGCCGCCAAGGCGCGCCGAAACCGCGTGGTGGACGGGCTCGGCATGCTTCTGCACCAGGCCCGCCCGGGCTTCGCCGCGTGGTTCGGAACGGAGCCCGAGGTGACCGAGGAGCTGCGGCGCTTCGTGCTTCAGGGCTGAGCCAGGAAGGGCGAACGGGATGATCGTCCTGGGTCTCACCGGATCGATCGGCATGGGCAAGAGCACGGCCGCCCGGATGCTGAAGCGCATGGGCGCGCCGGTCTGCGACAGCGATGCCGTGGTCCATCGGCTGCTCGGTAGGCATGGGGCCGCGGTGCCGGCCATCGACGCGGCTTTTCCTGGCGTGGTGCGCGACGGCGCGGTGGACCGGCGGGCGCTGGGCGCCGCCGTCTTCGGCAATCCGGACGCGCTGAAGCGGCTGGAAGGCATCCTTCACCCCGCCGTCCAGGTGGCGCAGCGCGCCTTTTTGCGGCAGGCGGCACGGCGCGGCGTGAAGGTTGCGGTGCTGGACATTCCCCTGCTGTTCGAGACCGGCGGAGAGCGGCGGGTGGACCGGACGGTGGTCGTCACCGCCCCCTTCATGATCCAAAGGTCACGGGTCCTGGCACGGCCGGGCATGACGCCGGAGAAGTTCGCCGCTATTCTGGCCCGGCAGATGCCCGACGCGGAAAAGCGGCGGCGCGCCGATTACGTCGTGAACACCGGCGACGGCCGTCTCAGCACCCGAAGGGCCCTGCGTGCCATAATGAGCGATGTGAAACGGCTTCGCGGCCGGCAGTGGCCGCCGCGGGGCTATCAGCCGGGACAGGTGGTTCATGCGTGAGATCGTGCTCGATACGGAAACGACCGGCTTCAAGCCCGAGGAAGGGCACCGGCTGATCGAAATCGGCTGTGTCGAGCTGCACAACCACGTTGCCACCGGCAAGACCTTCCACCGCTACATCAACCCGGAACGCGACGTGCCGCCGGACGCCGTGGCGGTGCACGGCCTGACGACCGAATTCCTGGCCGACAAGCCGCTGTTCAACGACGTGGTGGCGGACTTCGTGGACTTCATCGGCGACGCCCCGCTGGTGATCCACAACGCGGCCTTCGACATGCACTTCCTGAACTGGGAGATGCGCATCGCCGGCTATCCGGTGATGCCGAAGGACCGCGCCATCGACACGCTGATGATGGCGCGCCAGAAGTTTCCCGGTGCGCCGGCCACCCTGGACGCGCTCTGCAAACGCTTCGGCGTCGACAACTCCGGCCGCACCTATCACGGCGCCTTGCTCGACGCCCAGCTACTGGCCGAAGTGTATCTGGAGCTGCGCGGCGGCCGTCAGGCCGGCCTGGAACTGGCCTCCGGCCCGTCGGCGGGTGGCGGTGCCACGATCCGCATCGACCGCCCCTACCGCGCCCCGCGCCCCCACGCCCCGAGCGAGGAAGAACTGCTGGCCCACGCGGAGCTTCTGAAGAAGCTGAAGAACCCGCTCTGGGTCGCGGAGTGAAAAATCCCCTCTCCCAGCCCCGCTGGGAGAGGGTTGATACGCATTACGGCAACAGCACCGTCGAACCCGTCGTGCCGCGGGACTCCAGCGCCCGGTGGGCCTCCGCGGCGTCGCGCAGCGGGAAGGTCTGGCGCACCTCGATCTTCACGCCGCCGGCGTGCACCACTTCGAACAGGTCGGCGGCGCTCGTCATCAGGTCCTCGCGCTTGGCGACGTAGGTGAACAGCGTCGGCCGTGTGACGTAGAGCGAACCCTTGGCCGCCAGCAGCTGGAGGTCGAGCGGTGGCACAGGGCCGGACGCCGCGCCGAACAGAACCATGAAGCCGCGCGGTCGCAGGCAGTCCAGGCTGTCCATGAAGGTCGTCTTGCCGACGCCGTCATAAACGACCGGCACGCCCTGTCCATCCGTGATGTCCTTCACACGGGCCACGAAGTTCTCGCGGGTGTAGACGATGGGGTGATCGCAGCCGTGCGCGCGGGCCAGCTCCGCCTTCTCGTCGCTGCTGACGGTGCCGATGACGGTGGCGCCCAGGTTCTTCGCCCACTGGCAGAGGATCAGGCCGACGCCGCCGGCCGCGGCCTGCACCAGGATCGTGTCGCCCGGCTGCACCACATAGGTGGAGCGCAGCAGGAACTGCGCGGTCATGCCCTGAAGCAGCATGGCGGCGGCTTGCTCGTCTCCGATCCAGCTCGGCAGCGGAATCAGCCGGTCGGCCAGGATCAGGCGGGATTCGGCGTAGGCGCCGATCGGTCCGGCGTAGCCGACGCGGTCGCCGACCTTCAGTGTCGTGACGTCCGGACCCACGGCCTCCACCACGCCGGCCCCTTCGGTGCCGATGATGGCCGGAAGCTGCGGCAGCTTGTAGATGCCGGACCGGTGATAGGTGTCGATGTAGTTCAACCCGACCGCGGTTTGCCGGATGCGCACATGGCCGGGACCGGGCTCGCCGACCTGCACTTCCTCCCAGCGCAGAACCTCGGGTCCGCCGTACTCGTGAATGCGGATCGCGTGAACCATGGTGGTCCCTTCCCCCCTTTTATGTGAGCTGAAGCTCCAGCGTATCCCCGGCCATGCTGCCTGTCACGTCTTCGCCGGGCGGTCGGTGCCGGCGCTCGTGCCGCAGCAGCCAGCCCTTGGTTTCCAGCCCGCCGAAGCCGGAATAGCCGCCGGCGCTTCCACCCCCGCCGACGATCCGGTGACAAGGAATGATGACCGGGATCGGGTTGGCCCCGCAGGCGCCGCCCACCGCGCGGGGGCCGCTGTCGAGCATGCGGGCGACGTCGCCGTAGGTCAGCACCTGACCGTAGGGAATGGCCTGCATCGCTGCCCAGACCTTCTGCCGGAAGACTGTTCCACGGGGCGCCAGTGGAAGGTCGAAATCCGTCCGCCGCCCCGCGAAATAGTCGTCAAGTTGCCGCGCCGCTTCCGCCAGCACCGCATCCGGTGCCTCGTCGTCCTGCCGGTTCCAGTCGAGCGCCACCACCGCGCCTTCGGCGCTGGTCAGGGTCAGCGGCCCCAGCGGGCTGTCGACGGTCAAACGTCCCATCATCTCACCTCCGTTGCAGCGCGTCGGCCAGGGCCGCGGGCGCGGTCACCGGCGGCGAGCAGGTCATTCCCGTGCAGACATAGGCAGTCGCGGCGCCGTTCTGCATTCCCTTCCCGTGCGCCGGATGGTTGGGCGGAAGCTCGGTGCCCGGCGGCACGACGCTGAGAACGCGGTCAGGCAGCGAACGGTCGAGCACCGTCCGGCGCAGCGCCTGCGTGTCGGCCGACTGCGGATCACCGACGATGACGACCTGGAGGCCGCGCTGCAACCGCTCCACCGCGTTCAGGAAGGTCGGCAGCGGGAAGAAGTTGCGGCCCAGCTCCCCGGAGAAGGCGGCGACCAGCGCGTCCGCGCGCTCCCGGTAGGCCGCGTCCCCCGTGCGGTGATACAGCGTCGCCAGCACGGCCAGCATGGTGCCGTTGCCGCTGGGGATGGCGCTGTCGTGCGCGGACTTCGTCCGGATGATCAGGTCCTTTGCATCGTCGGCCGTGTAGAAATAGCCGCCGGCCTCCGTGTCCCAGAAATGCTGATCGAGCACCCGCACCCAGGCGCGCGCCTGGTCGAGGTAGGCGGCCTCACCCGTCGCCTCGTGCAGGGCCAGGGCCGCGCGCGCCATGAGGGCGTAATCGTCCAGCGTCGCGCGGTGCTTCAGCTTGCCGGCCCGCCAGCTGTGGAGGAGCCGTCCGTTCTCGGTCATGCGGTCGCGGACGAAGGCGAAGGCGCGCTGCGCGGCCTCGATCCATTCCGGCTCGTCGAACACCATGCCGGCGTGGGCGAGCGCCGCGATCATCAGACCGTTCCAGTCGGCCAGAACCTTGTCGTCCCAGCCCGGCCGCACACGCTTCTCGCGTTCCTGCCAGAGGGTGGCGCGCTGTTCGGCGAGCGTCGCCTCGGTCTCCGCGTCCGGCATTTCGATCCGGTGCAGGCGGTTCAGGATCGTCACACCTTCCCAGTTGCCCTGGGGCGTGACGCCGTAGGCGCGCTTGAAGACCGCCGCGTCGGTACCGAGCAGCCGGTCGATCTCCTCCTCCGTCCAGACGTAGAAGCGGCCCTCCTCCCCCTCGCTGTCGGCGTCGAGCGTCGCGGCGAAGGCGCCGCCGTCCGCGATCATCTCGCGCTGCAGCCAGCCGACCGTTTCACGGATGCGCGCCTCGAACAGCAGCTCGCGCTCCTCCTGCCAGACCAGGGTCATGAGGTCGAGCAGTTCGGCGTTGTCGTAGAGCATCTTCTCGAAATGCGGCACCAGCCACATCTCGTCGACCGAGTAGCGGGCGAAGCCGCCGCCCAGATGGTCGTAGATGCCACCCTGCGCCATGTGGGCCAGCGTGTTGGTCACCGCCTCCCGGTACGGCTGTTTCCCGGTGCGCAGCCAAGCGCGCCACAGCAGTTCGAAGATCGGCACCTGCGGGAACTTCGGCGCGCTGCCGATGCCGCCGTTGAAGGGGTCGACCTCCCTCACCAGCCGCTCCGCGATCTGGTCCAGGACGGCTAGGTCGATGTCCCCGGCCGGCCGGTTTTCCGACAGCTTGCCGAGCGCGTCCTTCAGCGCGGTGACGTTGCGCGTCACCTTGTCCGGCTCCGCATGGTAGGTCTGGGACACGCCCTGGAGCACGTCGGGAAAGCCCGGCCGGCCATAGCGCGGACCCGGCGGGAAATAGGTGCCGCCCCAGAAAGGCTCGGCGTCCGGCGTCAGGAACATGGTCAGCGGCCAGCCACCCTGCTGCCCAAGCAGCGCGAGCGCCGACTGGTAGATCTGGTCCACGTCCGGCCGCTCCTCCCGGTCGACCTTGATGTTGACGAACAGGTCGTTCATCAGCGCCGCGATCTCCGGATTCTCGAAGCTCTCATGCGCCATCACGTGGCACCAGTGGCAGGCGGCGTAGCCCACGGACAGAAGCACCGGCTTGTTCTCGCGCTTCGCCCGCTCGAACGCTTCGGGGCCCCAGGCCATCCAATGGACGGGGTTGTCCTTGTGCTGGAGCAGATAGGGGCTGGTCTCCCGACCAAGCAGGTTCGCGGTCATGGCAGGCGTTTCCGGTCGTTGGGACTTGAAGGATTCTTGGGTAGTAAACTGGCACGGCGGTGCCGTTGCGCCAGGGCTGCCTATCTGTATAGTGGGGCATGAGCCGAAGCGGCGCTCAACCCTAAATTTCCTGCGTACCGCGCGCTTTTCTGGGGGATGGGGCCATGAAGATCACCATCGACATCGATTGCACACCCGACGAGGCCCGGCACTTCCTTGGCCTGCCCGACGTCAAGCCGATGCAGGATGCCATGATGCAGGACATCCAGGACCGCATGCAGGCCTCCCTGCACGCCATGGATCCCGAGACGATGATGAAGACCTGGCTGCCGGCGGGAATTCAGGGCATGGAGCAGCTTCAGAAAATGTTTTGGTCCCAGATGGCCGCCGCCATGGGACAGGATGGACGAAAGTGACCGATCCCAAGCCGTATTTCGAAGCCCACGTTTTCGCCTGCACCAACCGCCGCCCGGATGGCCATAAGCGCGGTTCCTGCGCCGCCCATGGGTCCGAAAAGCTCCGCGACTACATGAAGGCCCGCGCGCGCGAGCTGGGTCTGGACGGCAAGGTGCGGGTCAACGCCGCCGGCTGCCTGGACCGGTGCGAGCTGGGGCCGACCATGGTCATCTATCCGGAAGGCGTTTGGTACACCTATCACTCTCCGGCTGACGTGGACGAAATTTTGGAAACCCATCTGGTGAAGGGTGGCCGCGTCGAACGCCTGATGCTGACCTCCGACCAGAAGGAGCTTCGGCCCGAACAGGCCGGCTGAGCGCTTCGGTAAATCTGTGATGATCGCGACCATCTTCGCTCTCGCCACCGCCCCCGGCCGCGCCGGTGTGGCGGTGGTTCGCATTTCGGGGCCAGCGTCGGGAACAGCGCTGACGGCCCTGACCGGCAAGCCGCTGCCGCGCCCCCGTGAAGCCAAACTGGTCAAGTTGCGTGACCCGAAGTCGGGGGAGCTGCTTGACGACGCCCTCGTCCTGTACTTCGCGGCACCACGCAGCTTCACGGGCGAGGACGTGGTGGAACTGCACCTGCACGGCGGACGCTCCGTGGTCGCCGGCGTGATCGAGGCGCTGAGCGCCCTGCCCGGCCTGCGCGTGGCGGAGCCCGGCGAGTTCACCCGCCGCGCTTTCGAAAACAACAAGCTCGACCTGACCGAGGCCGAGGCGGTGGCCGATCTGGTGGACGCCGAGACATCGGCGCAGCGCCGGCAAGCGCTGCGCCAGATGGAAGGTGCGCTCGGCAAGCTGTATGAGGGCTGGCGTGAGAGGCTGACCCGCTCGCTGGCCCACATCGAGGCGGACATCGATTTCCCGGATGAGGATCTTCCCTCCGGCGTGTCGGACGCAGCCCGTCCGGTGCTGAACACGCTGGCCGCGGAGATCGATGCGCATCTCGATGACAAGGGCCGAGGCGAGCGGCTGCGCGAAGGGCTGCACATCGCCATCGTCGGTGCGCCGAACGCCGGCAAGTCGAGCCTGTTGAACGCCCTCGCCCGCCGTGAAGCCGCCATCGTGTCGGCACGCGCGGGCACCACCCGCGACGTGATCGAGGTGCATCTGGACCTCGGTGGCTATCCGGTCGTTCTGGCCGACACCGCCGGCTTGCGCGAAGCCGCCGCCGACGAGGTGGAGGAAGAAGGCATCCGCCGCGCGTTGGATCGTGCTGCGTGCGCCGACGTGAAGGTCGCCGTGTTCGACGCGACCGCCCTGCCCGTGCTGGACACCGCAACGGTCGCGTTGGTCGATGCGAACACCGTGGTCGTCCTGAACAAGACGGATGTAGCAAGCGCCGACACTCCGGCTGTAGGCGGTCACGCCGCGACACCCGTGTCTGCCCGCACCGGTGCCGGACTTGCCGATTTGGAAAGGCGTTTGACCGCGTTTACCGCCGATCGGCTGGCTGGCAGCGGCACACCGGCTTTGACCCGCGCGCGCCATCGCGCGGCGCTGGAAGAATGCCGCGACGCGCTCCGCCGCGCGCTGTCCGCTCCGTTGCCGGAGTTGATGGCGGAGGATGTGAGACTGGCCAGCCGAGCACTCGGCCGAATCACCGGGCGCGTGGATGTGGAAGACTTGCTGGACGTGATCTTCCGGGACTTCTGCATCGGCAAATAACTGCGTTGTTTCACGTGAAACACGGCTGAAGCGCGTTACCACACTTGGCGGACGCGGCCGACTCCGCTATGGTCCCGCGCATGCGAACATTCGACGTCATTGTGGTCGGCGGTGGCCACGCCGGGTGCGAGGCTGCGGCCGCTGCGGCGCGCATGGGTGCGCGCACGCTGCTCCTCACCCACAAGGTGGAAACCATCGGCGAGATGTCGTGCAACCCGGCCATCGGCGGGTTGGCGAAGGGGCATCTCGTGCGGGAGATCGATGCGCTGGACGGCGTGATGGCACGCGCCATCGACCGAGGCGGCATCCAGTTCCGCATCCTGAACCGGAGCAAGGGACCGGCCGTGCGCGGCCCGCGCGCCCAGGCCGACCGCAAGCTCTACAAGCAGGCCATGCAGGCGATCCTGGCGGAGCAGGAAAACCTGTCCATCGAGGCCGGTGGTGCGGAAGACCTGATCATTGGCGACAACGGTCGCGTGTCCGGTGTGGTGACGGGGGCTGGTGAGACCATCAGCGCTGGTGCCGTCGTGCTGACCACCGGCACCTTCCTGCGCGGTCTGATCCACATCGGTGAGGAAACCATCCCGGCTGGCCGCGTTGGGGAGGCTCCGTCCATTGGCTTGTCGGACACGCTGGCGCGCGTCGGCTTCCCGCTTGGCCGCCTGAAGACCGGAACGCCACCGCGGCTGGACGGCAAGACCATCGATTGGGACGCGCTGGAGAAGCAGCCGGGAGACACCCCGCCCCCGCCCTTCTCTTATTTGACGGGCCGGATCGAAACGCCGCAGATCGACTGCGCGATCACCTGGACGACGCCGGAGATGCACGCGCTGATCCGTGGCAACCTGCATCGCGCGCCGATGTATTCCGGGCAGATCCAGAGCACCGGACCGCGATACTGCCCATCGATCGAGGACAAGGTGGTGCGCTTCGCCGACAAGGAGCGCCATCAGATCTTCCTGGAGCCCGAGGGGCTGGATGACGATACGGTCTACCCGAACGGCATTTCCACCTCCCTGCCCCGCGACGTCCAGCTTGGCTTCCTGAAGACCATGCCGGGCCTGGAACGCGCGGTGATGATCCGCCCAGGCTATGCCATCGAGTACGACTTCGTCGATCCACGTGAACTGAAGCCGACGCTGGAGACGCGGCGCGTCCCGCGCCTGTTCTTCGCCGGACAGATCAACGGCACCACGGGGTATGAAGAGGCGGCGGCCCAGGGCATTATGGCGGGCATCAACGCCGCGATGGCGGCCGGCGGCTCGGCCGAGGGCTTCGTACTCGACCGCGCCGACGCCTACATCGGCGTCCTGATCGACGATTTGATCACGCGGGGCACGAACGAGCCCTACCGCATGTTCACCTCGCGTGCGGAGTACCGTCTGCTGCTGCGCGCCGACAACGCCGACCAGCGGCTGACGCCGAAGGGCTTGGCCATCGGTTGTGTGGGATCGGAACGCCGGGATGTTTTCACGGCGAAGGCGGCGGCCTTGTCGGCGGGTCGCGATTTGGTTCGCACGCTTCAGGCCACGCCGGCGGAACTGCTCCGCCAGGGCATCCACGTGAATCAGGACGGCGTGCGCCGTTCGGCGTCGGACCTGCTGCGCTATCCGGACCTCGACTTGGCAGCTTTGTCACGTCTCTGGCCAGAGTTGGGAGAGATCCCGGCGGACATCGCCGAGCAGTTGGAGATTGATGGACGCTACGCCGGCTACCTGGATCGTCAGGAGGCGGACATCCAGGCTTTCCGCAAGGACGAGGCCTTGGCATTGCCCGATGACCTGGATCCCGATGCCATCGGGAGTCTGTCCGCGGAAATCCGTCAGAAGCTTCGGCAGGCCCGTCCGGCGACGCTTGGCGCCGCGGCGCGCATTCCGGGAATGACCCCGGCTGCGCTCGTCTCCCTGCTCCGCCACGTGAAACGGCGCGATGTAAAGG
>JAEZPL010000250.1 GCA_023413605.1 Pseudomonadota bacterium | reverse complement strand
TGCCGCAGCCGTTGGAGCCGAGAAAGCCGAAGATCTCCCCACGCGATATCTGGAAGCTGACGTGGTCGACCGCCACGAAATCGCCGAAACGCATGGTCAGGCCCTTCGCTTCGATGGCGATCTCGCTCTCGTCCCCCTGCCGCGGCACGAACTCGACGGCCTTGTGCCCGCGGCGCTTCTCTTCGGGCATGAGCGCGATGAAGGCCTCTTCGAGCGTCGCGGTGCCTGTGCGTTCCAGCAGGTCGCGCGGGCTGCCGGTGGCCAGCACGCGCCCCTCGTCCATGGCGACCAGCCAGTCCAATCGCGCCGCCTCCTCCATGTAGGCGGTGGCGACCACCACGCTCATGCCGGGCCGGCCCGCCCGGATCCGGTCGATCAGCTCCCAGAACTGCCGCCGCGAGAGCGGGTCGACGCCCGTGGTCGGCTCGTCGAGGATCAGCAGATCCGGATCGTGGATGAGCGCGCAGCACAGGCCCAGCTTCTGCTTCATGCCGCCGGACAGCTTGCCGGCTGGCCGGTCGAGGAACGGCGCCAGCCCGGTGCTCCGCGTCAGGTCGGCGATGCGGCGCTCGCGCTCGGCCCGGTCCTGGCCGAACATGCGCCCGAAGAATTCGAGATTTTCGGCGATCGACAGCGTCGGATACAGGTTCTTGCCGAGGCCCTGCGGCATGTAGGCGATGCGGGGGCAGACGTCCTGCCGGTGGAGGGCCTGGGCCATGCTGCCGCCCAACACCTCGACCGTGCCTTCCTGAAGGGCGCGGGCCCCCGAAACCAGCGACAGGAGGCTCGACTTGCCGACCCCGTCGGGACCGATCAGGCCCACGATGCGGCCGGCCGGAATGTCCAGGCTGACCTGGGCGATGGCCCGGACCTTCCCGTAGGTCAGGCTGACGTCCCGCAGCCGCGCGACGGGTGCCAGGGCCGGATTTGGGGCGGAACTGTCTGCCGAGTCCGTCATGGCACGAGATTCTGCAGGTTGTCCGGCCACTTGGCATCCGGGTCGATCCGGACATAGGCCACGCCCGGCAGGCCGGTCTTCACGTCGCGGATGTATTTCTTAAGCAGCTCGGGCGGTATCTGGGCCTTGACCCGGAACATGAGTTTCTGGCGTTCGCTGGCCGTCTCGACGGTCTTGGGGGTGAATTGGGCGACGTCGGCCACGAAGGTGGCTTTGGCGGGAATGACGTATTGCGGGAGCGCATCGAGGACGATCCGCACGTCGGTCCCGATCCTCACCCGCCCGGCGGCTTCGGTCGGCAGGAAGAAGGTCATGTAGACGTCGCTCAGATCGACCATGTTCAGCACCCGGCCGCCGGCGGCGAGCACCTCCCCCGGCTGCGCCACCCGGAACTGGATTCGCCCGTCCCGTGGCGACCGGAGGGTGCTGTCGTTGATGTCGGCCTGGATGCGCTCGATGGTGGCGGTGGCGGCGTCGACTTCCGACTGGGCGTTGACGACCTGGGCCTCGGCCGTGGCGATGGCGGCGTCGGCCGCCGCGACCTGGGCCTTTGCCGCGCTGACGGCCGCGTTCGCGCTTTCGAACCGGGCCCGGTCGGTGTCGAGAACCTGTTGCGATGTCGTCCCCCGCGCCTGGAGTTCCTCGGACCGGGAGAGTTGTTTCTGGGCGACGTCCTTCTCGGCCTCGCGCTGGGCCACGAGGGAGACCGCCGCCTCCCGTTCGGCCCGGCGCTGGAGCACCTGATGGCGGGCGGTTTCGACACCGATGACGGCCTGCTGCTTCTGCGCTTCGGCCTGCTTCAACTGGGCCTGGAGCACATCGGTGTCCATCTGGGCGAGCACCTGGCCGGCGGTGACGAAATCGCCTTCATTGACCAGAATGTCTTTGACCCGGCCCGCCGTTTTCGTGGCGATGTCGATCTCCACCGCCTCGATCCGGCCGTTGCCGCTGGCCAGACCGGCCGGCAGGCCCTTGGGCTGGAGGAACAGCCACAACCCATACAGCACCGCGGCGGCGGCGATCACGATCACGACCCTGAAAAGCCACCGGTTCGGCGTTTTCATCATCCACCAGTCCACCTTCCTGTGGGCCGCCTTGCCGCGAGCCATCGTCTTGGGGATGCCTTCTGGGGGCACGTTGCGATAACACCGCAGCCGAGGGAGCCGCCCCCGCGCACCTGGAGATTCCACTTAAAATTGATGTATTTAAGGTGCGGCGTCAACCTGCCGCGGTTGCCGGTGCGCAATGCCCGGCCGGCATGGCGCGGCGATGGCGTGGGCGCGAATTTACGGATCGTCCGCCGCCAGCATCGCACGAACCGTGCTCTGCATGGTGTCCACCCCGACCGGCTTGCTGAGCATCCTGGTGCCGGGGCCGAGCCCCTCCGGCCCGAGGGCCGCGTGGTGGGCATAGCCGGTCACGAACAACACCTTCAGGCCGGGGCGAAGCCGCCGGGCAATGTCCGCCAGATCCCGGCCGGTCATCCCCGGAAGCCCGACATCCGTAATCAGCAGGTCGATCGGCTCGTCCGATTCCAAAATCGCGATGGCCGCCTCGGGCTGCCCGGCCTGCAGAACGTGGTATCCCCGACTCTCCAGGGACTCCGTCCACAGCATCAGCACCAGGGCTTCGTCCTCGACCACGAGGATGGTTCCATCGAGCCGGGACGGGGTCTGCGGCGCCGGTTCGGGGACGGCGGAGGGTGCGTCCGCGTCGGCGGCGCCGTCATGCCGCGGCAGGTACAGGCTCACGGAGGTGCCGCGCCCGGGCTCCGACTGGATGACGGCGTGCCCGCCCGATTGACGCGCGAACCCGTAGAGCTGGCTCAGGCCGAGTCCGGTGCCCTGGCCGATGGGTTTGGTGGTGAAGAAGGGCTCGAAGGCCCGTTCCAGGACATCCGGCGTCATGCCGGTGCCGGTGTCGGTGACGCGCAGCAGGACGTAGTCGCCGGGAGGGACCTCGGCTTCCGCTGCGGGAAACGCCTCGTCGAGAACGGCGTTGCCGGTCTCGACGCCGAGACGCCCGCCGCCCGGCATGGCGTCGCGGGCGTTGATGGTCAGGTTGAGCAGCGCGCTTTCCACCTGATTGGCATCCGCCCACGTCCGCCAGAGGCCGGCGGCCAGCCTCGTCTCGACCTGGATCGTCTCGCCGACGGTGCGCTGCAGCAGGCCGGTCATGGCGGTGACCAGCGCGTTCAGGTCCAGGCTCCGGGGAGCCAGCGGCTGGCGCCGGGCGAAGGCCAGCAGGTGCCGGGTGAGCGCGGCGGCGCGGTCGCCGGCCGCGATGGCCATGGTGACGTGGCGCCGCAGCGGCTCGTCGCCGGACAGCTTGTCCTGCACCAGATGCAGGTTGCCGAGCATGACCTGAAGCAGGTTGTTGAAGTCGTGGGCGATCCCGCCCGTAAGCTGGCCCACCGCCTCCATCTTCTGCGCCTGCCGCAACGCCTCCTCGGCCTTCTGGCGTTCCTGCATCTCGTTCTCCAGGGAGCGGGTCCGCTCCGCCACCCGGCGTTCCAGCTGGTCGTTGGCCTGCTTGATGGCGGCAAGATGCGTTCGGGTCCGGTACTGGCGCTGGCGGGTCCGCACGGCGGCCTGCGCCGCGCTCTGCAAGGTCTCGGCGTGCAGGGGCCGATCCAGCAGCGTCACGTTGCCGAGCCGCTGGAGCAGCGCCCAGCGGGCCTTGGTGGCCGTGCGGTGGCCGCGCGAGGTGAGCACCAGGACGGGCAGGTCCGACCAGGGCGGCTGCGCCTCCAGGCAGGCGATCAGGCGCTCCATTCCCGACGCCAGCGCGCCTTCGGAAAGGATCATGGCCATGACGTCCTGCGCCAGAC
>JAEZPL010000239.1 GCA_023413605.1 Pseudomonadota bacterium | reverse complement strand
TCGGGGCGACGAAGCGGATCGGCAGACCTTCCTTGCGCAGGGCGACCGCGCTGGAATCCCAGGTCTGGCCGATGATGCAGCCGTTGGTGCGGAAGGCGCCCTGGGCCTCGTTCTCGTTGGACCAGAACTGGCCGACCGCCTTCTTGTTCTCGGTGGCGACCTTCAGGATCGCGTCGAAGTTGGCGCGGGCCTTCGCCTCGTCCTTGAACTGCTCGCGGATCGGGTGCGGCAGCTTGCCCTGGCTTTCCATCCACAGGCCGATGCCGATCAGCGAGGAATGGCCGCGCACGGTGGCCTTGCCCGCGTTTTCCGGCTTCCAGATGTCGCCGTAGCTGGCGGTGCCGTACTTCAGCGGAACCTTGTTCATGTCGTAGGCGACGGCTTCCGTGCCCCAGTCGGCCGGGGCGAGGTAGCGCTTGCCGCCCACAACGCCACCCATGCCGGCCGAGCCCTCGACCGACGACTTCAGGCAGCCATCCCACTTCACTTTCGATTCGTCGATCGGCCGGATCAGGTCGAACTCGACGTAGTTCGGCACGCGGTCCACCGTCGGGTGGATGATGTCGAACCCGGCGCCGCCCGTGGCCTTCAGCTGGTTCAGAAGCTCGTCGTTCGTGCCGTACTCGGTCAGCGTTGCCTTGATGCCGGTCTTCTTCTCGAAGTCGGCCAGCATCTCCGGACTGATGTATCCGGCCCAGGAGAAGACCTTGACGCTGCCCGACGCGGCGCGGCCCTCGCGCAGGATGAAGGGGCCGACGGACGCGACGCCGGCAGCGGCGGCGGCGCTGCGCAGCAGCACGCGGCGGGTGAAGCTCTTGGCGGCGCGCTGGGTCTCCGCGCTCGACCGCAACTCCTGATCCCTGAATTCCTTGTCCCTGGTCATGGCGCCCTGTCTCCCGTTTCTTGTCCCTGCCCGTGGTCTTCGGGGCGGCGGATGTCCGGCCGGGCTCCACCGCGCCAGCAACTTTGCCGGGATTGCGAGGCGTCGTCCATGGGGCAAGCGGGAGCGGAGCAAAACTTCATCGGGCCGTCACGGCGGCGGGGCGCGACAGGCGCCAGCCGCCCAGGGCGAGTGCTGCGCCCAACACCAGGAAGCCAAGATCCCAGGCCAGCACATGGTCCGTGTCGGTGCGAACGTGGTGCAGGCCCAGCAGATGATGGTTGACCACCCCCTCCACGAGGTTGAACAGCCCCGCCCCCATCAGAATGCTGCCGGCCAGAACCCGCCCCGAGCGCGGCGCGGCAAAGGCTCCGCGGGCACGCCACAGCAGCCACAGGCCGGCCACGGCGAACACATAGGTGGCGGCGTGGAAAAGGCCGTCCGCCGTGATGTTCAGCGCCAGGTCGCCGCGCACCGCCGGGTCCGGCGCCGAACTCAGCATGTGGTGCCATTGCAGGATTTGATGCAGCACGATGCCGTCGAAAAAGCCGCCCAGCGACAAGCCCAACACGATCCCGGCCCCGCGCACACCCGCCATCACCCATCTCCTTTTCCCTGTTTCGATCCTGCGGTGTGAACCGTGGAGTCAGGGAAAGGTTCTGGCTTACATGACGTAGAAGCGCGCCTTCACCACCAGCCCGTCGGTTCCGCACACCACCGTGCGGTTGCGGCCGCTGTTCTTGGCGAAATAGAGCGATTCGTCGGCGCGGGCGATCAGGTCGGGGACCGACCCGGTGCCATCCGCCAGGCACATGCCGATGCTGACGGTGAAGGAGAAGGGCACGCCCTCCGCCGTCGTCGCGACCATGGCCTGGGTGGCCATCCGGATTTCCTCGGCCTTCGCGATGGCCGCCTCCGTGTCGGGGGCGGGCAGGACCATGCAGAACTCCTCCCCGCCCATGCGGCCGAGGAAACCGCCGGAGGGGACACGGGTCGCGCAGGTGTCGGCGAACAGCTTCAGCGCCATGTCGCCGTTGGAGTGGCCGCAGGTGTCGTTGATCTTCTTGAAATGGTCGATGTCGAACAGCGCCACGGCGAAAGGCGCCTCGCGGTCCTGGGACAGACGGTACTGCTGCTCCAGCCGTTCCATGAAGCGGCGGCGGTTCAGCACGCCGGTCAGGTAGTCGGTGTTCAGCATCTCCGCCATGACCCGGTGGGTGCGGGTGATGCGTTCGCCGGCGCGCACGCGGGCGCGCAGCATGGGCATGTCGATGGGCTTGGTCAGGAACTCGTCCGCACCCGCGTCGAACGCCTCGATCCGGCGCTGGATGTCGTCGTCGGCGGTCATCAGGATGCAGAAGGTGCGGTGCTGGTCGTCCTCCGCCCGAATCAGCCAGCACAGCTCCAACCCGTCCATGCGCGGCATTTCCAGGTCGGTGATCAGGATGTGTATGTCGTCGCTGTGATAGAGGTCCAGCGCCTCCTGCCCGTCGCGGGCCAGCAGGACGCGATAGCCGTGGGCCTCCAGATTGTCCTTCAGGATCTTTCGGACAACCGAGGAATCATCGACGACGAGAACATTCGCCTCTGTGGTTGCGCCGAAACCCATGCCTTCAACCCCTGAAAACGCTGACGCGTTTTTACAGGGATTTTAGATAAAGTCATACGCTTTTCCGGAGGGGCGCTTTTCAGGAGAGGCGAATTGTCCGAGGGGGCACGGCCCCCCGGCGCTCAGCTTTCCAGCATGCGGCGCAGCAGTTCCACGTCCTCGGCAAAGGCGGGGTCGGTGGTGCGCAGTTCCTCGACCTTCTTCACCGCGTGCATGACGGTGGTGTGGTCGCGGCCGCCGAACTTGCGCCCGATCTCCGGCAGGGAGCGGGCGGTCAGCTGCTTGGCCAGATACATGGCGACCTGCCGCGGACGGGCCACGGCGCGGGCGCGGCGGGCCGAATGCATGTCGGCGACGCGGATGTTGAAATGCTCCGCCACGCGCTTCTGAATTTCGTCGATGGTGACGCGGCGGTCGTTTGCGCGCAGCAGATCGTGCAGCACCTCCTGCGTCGACTCGAGCGAGATGGCGCGGCCGACCAGTTCGGCATGCGCGACGATGCGGTTCAGGGCGCCTTCCAGCTCGCGCACGTTGGAGGTGATCTTGTGCGCCAGGAATTCCAGCACCTTCAGCGGGATGGCCGCGTTCAGCGCGTCGGCCTTGGCCTGGAGGATGCCCAGCCGCAGCTCGTAGGTGGTCGGGTGGATGTCCGCGACGAGGCCCCAGCCCAGGCGGGAGCGCAGCCGCTCCTCCATGCCTTCCAGGTCCGACGGGCTCTTGTCGGCGGAGATGATGACCTGCCGGTTCTGGTCCACCAGCGCGTTGAAGGTGTGGAAGAACTCCTCCTGCGTGGAGTCCTTGCCGCTGATGAACTGCACGTCGTCGATCATCAGCACGTCCACCGAGCGGAACTGCTGCTTGAAGGCCATGGTGTCCTTGAAGCGCAGGGCGCGGATGAACTGGTACATGAACTTTTCCGCCGACAGGTAGATGACCTTGCGGTTCGGATCGTTCTTGCGGATCTGCCACGCGATGGCGTGCATCAGGTGCGTCTTGCCGAGCCCCACCCCGCCGTACAGGAACAGCGGGTTGAAGGTGACCGAGGTCGCGTCCGCGACTCGGCGGGCGGCGGCGTGGGCCAGCTCGTTCGGCTTGCCCACCACGAAATTCTCGAAGGTGAAGCGCGGGTCGAGCGGGGCGGAGATGTCGGTGCGGTCCTCCAGCACCGAGGCGACCGCCGTCGGCGATTCGTCGGACGAGAAGGCCGGCGACGAGAAGGAGGACGGACCCGACGCGTAGGATCCGCTGGTGTAGGAGGTCGATTGCGCCAGCGCCGCCGTGCGCGGGGCCGGAGCCGGCCCGCTGTCGCGGTCGTGGGCCGAGTCGGCATTGCCGTCGTCGTCGGCCGGGGCGGTCGGCGCATTGGCGGCGCCCACCACGACGTCGATGGACTGGACGTCCGGATTCTCGCCGGCCCAGAGGTTGCGGATGCGGTCGGCATAATGGGTCAGAACCCAGTCGCGCATGAAGCGGGTGGGCACGACGATGCGCACCTCTCCCCCCCGCATGCCGGCGAAGGAGAGCGGCTGCAGCCAGCTGCGGTAGGCGATCTCGCCCACCTCGTCCTTGAGGCGGCCCCGGATGCGGGCCCACTGCTGATCCAACGACGCGCCGACCGACATGCTCCCCCTACCCCGCTCCTTTCCCCCCAGGACGGCCACACACCCATGGCCCAGACTGCCACGGTTGCGACCGCAGGGCGAACGGGATCAGCCCGTCACCGGCCCCCCGCCACCGAACCAAGGTCGTAACCAAAAAATCACCCGGACTTCCAACGCCGGGTCACGGAACGTCAATCGCCGGAACGGTTCCAGGGCCTCTCCCCGCACGCTTGGCTGCGTGCCTCTTGCGCCCGTCCGCCCCAACCGTACCCCGCTGCCTCAGACACGTCTCATTAATTAGGCCCCACCGATACGGATTGTTCCTCTCCGGAAGACTCCAACGGTGGATGCCTCCAAACTAGACGACAACACTATCCCTTCGGCGAAATGGTAAATCTCGCCATGCTCTCGCCAATTTTTAAGAAATTCGCCATTCGTTCAACAATGGGTTGAGTCGAGCGGCTTGAGCGTCCCGCAGCTTTGAACGTCTCCGTTCTTTAGCAGACGGCTTAAGGCATTTGAAGTAATATCGTTTCGCCATCCCCAACGGATCGAAAGTCTAATCAGACTCCCCATCCGTGGCAATGGGACAGAAAGCGAACGACCCAAAAAGCACAAAACATGCGCTGAAAGGCCTCCGAATCGTCGCTGGTATTTCCGCACTTGCGAACGGAAATTTACAGAAACGGTCCTCTAGAACGCAAAAAGCCGCGCCCAGATCTGGTGCGCGGCTTTATGACGCTGAGAGTACTCAGAGAGCCTTGATGCGGGCCGACAGGCGCGACAGCTTGCGCGACACCGTGTTCTTGTGCAGAACGCCCTTGGAAGCGCCGCGCATCATTTCCGGCTGAGCGTCCTTGAACGCCTCGGCGGCTTCCGCCTTGTTGCCGGTCTCGATGGCCGTCTCGACCTTCT
>JAEZPL010000233.1 GCA_023413605.1 Pseudomonadota bacterium | reverse complement strand
CCCCTGGGTTACCGGCCGGTGGACGAGCCGGACGGCGCCGACATGGTGATCCTCAACACCTGCCACATCCGCGAAAAGGCGTCCGAGAAGGTCTTCTCGGAACTCGGCCGGCTGCGCCTCCTGAAGGACAGCAAGGCCGACGCCGGCGACGGCCGGATGATCGTCGCGGTGGCCGGCTGCGTCGCGCAGGCCGAGGGCGAGGAGATCGTCGCCCGGGCCCCCTACGTCGACATCGTCTTCGGCCCGCAGACCTACCACACCCTGCCGGAGATGGTGGCGAAAGCCAGCCGCAAGGCGGGCAGCGTGCTGAACACGGACTTCCCCGTGGAGTCCAAGTTCGACTTCCTGCCGGACGAAAGCGCCAGCCAGGGCGTCGCCGCCTTCCTCGCCGTGCAGGAGGGCTGCGACAAGTTCTGCACCTTCTGCGTCGTGCCCTACACCCGCGGCGCGGAATTCTCGCGCACCGGCGCCCAGATCCTCGCCGAGGCGAAGCGGCTGGTGGCGAACGGCACGCGGGAGATCAATCTGCTGGGCCAGAACGTCAACGCCTGGCACGGCGACGGGCCGGACGGCACCACCTGGGGCCTCGGCCGGCTGGTCCGCGAATTGGCGGAGATCGACGGGCTGGAGCGCATCCGCTACACCACCTCGCACCCGCGCGACATGGACGACGACCTGATCCGCGCCCATGCCGAGGTGCCGCAGCTCATGCCCTACCTGCATCTGCCGGTGCAGGCGGGCTCCGACCGCGTGCTGGCGGCGATGAACCGCAAGCACACCGCCGACGACTACCGCCGCATCGTCGACCGGCTGCGCACGGCCAAGCCGGATCTGGCGCTGTCGGGCGACTTCATCGTCGGCTTCCCCGGCGAGAGCGACGCGGACTTCGCGGAGACGCTGCGCCTCGTGACCGACGTCGGCTACGCCCAGGCCTATTCCTTCAAGTACAGCCCGCGCCCCGGCACGCCGGCCGCGCTGGAGCAAAACCAGGTTCCGGAGGACGTCAAGGACGCCCGCCTCGCGGCTCTCCAGCAGTTGCTGAACGCGCAGCAGCAGGCCTTCAACCACGGCTTCGTCGGCCGCACGGTGCCGGTGCTGTTCGACCGCGTGGGCAAGCGCACCGGCCAGCTGCTGGGCAAGAGCCCCTTCATGCAGTCGGTGCATGCCGACGCCAACGAACGGCTGCTGGGCCGGATCGTGGAGGTGCGGATCGACGCCGCCCACCCGAACAGCCTGGCCGGCACCGTGGTGACCGGCGAATTCCACACGTCCGCAACCGGAGCGCAACCCGTGGAGGCCAGTGTTTGAACGGCTTGCCCGATCAGCGTATCGACTTGAACTTCGACGACAACCGGCTTTTGCCGATGCTGTACGGGGAGCATGACCGCCACCTCGCCCGCATCGAGAACCAGCTGGGCGTCTCCCTGATTTCCCGTGGCAACACGCTGACCATCGCCGGCCCGTCGGACTCCGCGGAATCCGCCCGGTCGGCCCTGGACGCGCTTTACGAGCGGCTGAAGCGCGGCATGCCCGTGGGCACCGGTGAGGTGGACGCGGCCGTCCGCATGGCCATCGGTGTCGGCGGGCTGTCGCGCGACCAGAACCTCGCGACGCTCAGCCGGGGCGAGGTCGCGGTGCGCACCCGCCGCAAGGGCGCCATCACCCCGCGCTCGCCCATGCAGGCCACCTACCTCCAGGCGCTCGCCGAAAGCGAGATGGTGTTCGGGCTCGGCCCCGCGGGCACGGGCAAGACCTACCTCGCCGTGGCGCAGGCCGTGGCGATGCTGACCACCGGGCAGGTGGACCGCATCATCCTGTCGCGCCCCGCCGTCGAGGCGGGGGAGCGGCTGGGCTTTCTGCCCGGCGACCTGAAGGAGAAGGTGGATCCCTACCTTCGCCCGCTCTACGACGCGCTGCACGACATGCTGCCGGCGGAGCAGGTGAAGAAGCGCCTGGAGTCCGGCGAGATCGAGATCGCGCCGCTGGCCTTCATGCGCGGCCGCACGCTCGCCAACGCCTTCGTCATCCTGGACGAGGCGCAGAACACCACGCCGATGCAGATGAAGATGTTCCTCACCCGCCTGGGCGAGGGCGGCCGCATGGCCGTGACCGGCGACATCTCGCAGACCGACCTGCCGTCCGGCACCAAGTCCGGGCTGCGCGAGGCGCTGGACATCCTGCAGGGCGTGGACGGCATCCGCTTCGTCCATTTCACCGACGCCGACGTGGTGCGCCACCCGCTGGTCGCCCGCATCATCCGCGCCTACGACCGCTTCGACGCCCGTCCCAAGGCCGCCCGACGGCCGACACCGGCTTCTGGAAACGGTGATGGCGCGGACGGGGAGGGGGCTCCGTGATGGCGGTGGACATCATCGTTTCACGTGAAGCAGGCGATTGGGCCGAAAACGCCGAATGGCTGTGCGAGCGCGCGGCGCTCGCAACGCTGGCCGTCACCTACGACGAGGACGAAGGGCCGGCGGAGCTGTCCGTCGTGCTGGCCGACGACGCGCTGGTGCACCGGCTGAACCGCGAATACCGTGGCAAGGACAAGCCGACCAACGTGCTGTCCTTCGCCCTGACCGAGGCGGAGGAGCCGGACGCCGGCGAGGACGCCCCGATCATGCTGGGCGACGTCATCCTGGCCTGGGAGACCGTCGCCCGCGAGGCCGCCGAACAGGGAAAGACGCCTTCGGACCACATGACCCACCTTGTCGTGCATGGCGTTCTGCATCTGCTCGGGTATGATCACGAGACGGACGACGAGGCCGAGGAGATGGAACAGCTGGAAACCCAGCTGCTCGACACCCTCGGGATCGCCGATCCCTACGCCGCCACGCGTTCCCCGCCCGGGGAACCGAACCTGGACGAACAACCACCGGACCGATGAGCGATATTCCCGACAGTCGAACGCCCCGTGAAGACGGGGCCGAAGACCAGCATTCCCTGGGCCACCTGGTACGCGGGTGGTTCCGGACCGTCATCGGGGGGCACTCCGATGCCACCCTCCGCGCCACGATCCAAGAGCTGATCGAGGAGCAGGGCGGCGATGAAGGATCGATGGGGGCAGGCGAGCGCGCCTTGCTCGCCAACATCCTGAAACTCCGCGACCGCACCGTCGACGATGTGATGGTGCCGCGCGCCGACATTGTGGCGGTGGACGTGGACACCCCGTTCCCCATCCTTGTCCAGCGCATGGCGGAAGACGCCCATTCCCGCATGCCGGTGTTCCGCGAGACGCTCGACGACGTCGTGGGCATGGTCCACATCAAGGACGTGCTCGCCGCGGTCGCCCAGGGCCGCAGCGTGGAACTGAAGGACATCGTTCGCGACCTGACCATCGTCGCGCCCAGCATGCCCGTGGTGGACCTGCTGGTGCAGATGCGCCAGAAGCGCCAGCACATGGCGCTGGTGGTGGACGAGTTCGGCGGCATCGACGGCCTCGTCACCATCG
>JAEZPL010000222.1 GCA_023413605.1 Pseudomonadota bacterium | reverse complement strand
CCCGCACCAGCCCGTCTGCCGCGCCGAGGTCGATGGGCTCCGGCCCGATGGCCTCAAGCGCGTGGAGAACGGCGATTCCGTGCGTGTTGGGCGGCAGCTCGATGACCTCCAGCGGGCCGTGCTTCTGGCGCAGCGGTTCGCAGAAGAAGCCCTGGTGGCTGAGGATGTCCTCCCGCGCCAGCAGGCCGCCGGCCGCCTGCACCGCCGGCGGCGCCTGCTCGGCCAGCCACTGGTAAAAGCCTTCGGCCCCGTCGCGGGCGATCCGCTCCAGCGCCGCGGCAAGATCGGGGTTCGCGAATCGCTGTCCGGCCTCCGGCGGCGTGTCCGGCCGGAAGACGCGCGCCGTCTCCGCATCCTGGCGCAAGACGTCGGCGAAGCGGCGCCATTCCCGCACGACGATGGGGCCGACCGGAAAGCCGTCGCGCGCCAGCCCGATGGCCGGGGCGAGAAGATCATGGAAGGGCAGGCGGCCGAAGCGTTCGTGCAGCATGGCCCAGGCGGCCACGGCGCCGGGGACGGTGACGGACAGCGGCCCGCGCAGGGGGACCCGGTTGCCGCCGGTCGCCCGTTCCAGCGCCTCGGCCGTCAGGCCGCGCGGGGAACGGCCGGTGCCGTTCAGGCCGGTGACCTGTCCATCCGGCGAAATGACCAGGGCGAGAACGTCGCCGCCGATGCCGGTGGCCATCGGCTCGCACACGCCGAGCACCGCGTCGGCGGTGATGGCCGCTTCCACGGCGTGGCCGCCGCGGCTCAACACGTCGAAGGCGGCCCAACTCGCCAGGGGATGGCCGGAAGCCACCGCCCCGCGCGCGCCCCAGGCGGACAGGGGCGCCAGCGCGTTGTTCTGTGTCATGAATCCTCCCTGTTAACGCGCGCTCCCCTTGACCTTGGGGAGGGCGGTGCGATAGCGGCGCGGGCGGCTTTTCTGGCCGCTCTTGTCATCGGCGCCGTTTCCATTGGCGCCGTTTTCATCGGTGCTGGAATCCCGTTCGGGCGCGCGGCTGCGCTGAAAGGCGCTGCCGGCGGTCACCACATGCCGGTTCGCCAGGACGGAGGCCAGTTCGGCGTCGCCGTCGACGATCGCCCGCAGGATGTTGGCATGTTCCCGCCATGCGTCGCGGGTGCGCCAGGACATGGAACTGACATACATCCAGTGGGTGCGGTGGCGCAGGATGCGCATGAATTCCGCCAGGAAGCGGTTGCGGCCGGCGTCCGCGAGGAAGGTGTGGAACCAGTCGTTCAGCGCCCGCAGTTCCGCCTCGTCCTTCGCGGCGATGGCGCGGTCGCCCCGGTCGAGGATGTCGCGCACGGTGTCGCGCTGGGCGGTGGTCAGGCGGCGGGCGGCCAGCCGGGCGCTCAGCGCCTCGATGGCGGCGCGGACCTCGACCAGTTCGGCCAGTTCCTCCTCCGACAGTTCGGCGACGAAGGCGCCCTTGCGCGGGATCACCTCGATCATGCCTTCGATCTCCAGCGCGCGGATGGCCTCGCGCACCGGATTGCGGGACACGCCGAAATCGGCGGCAAGCCGGTCCTCGACCAGCCGTTCGCCGGGCTTGAAGGCACCCGACAGGATGCCCTGCCGCAGAGCGTCCATGATCATTTCCCGCAGGGAGCTGTGCGACTGACCCAACCGCGGGCCGGACGGTAAAGGCGCGGAATCGTCGTGATGGTCGGTCATGGCCTGATCCGTGCTGGGCTCGGGCGGCCTGGAATCGGGGGCCGTCGCCGTTGCGGAAAGACTGTATACAGTCGTCAGGTATTGTCAAGGGCGGGTCCGGCCTGAACGTCGCGGACGGCCGCGCTCCTGCGTGCATCCTCCGGTATGAAGCGGATTTTTCGGGGTAGGATGCGTGTAGAGCGGAATGTTCGGTCACAAATCATGTTGACAGGTTCAGTCGACTGTATACAGAATGGCCCCGAGATCGCCGCCCGCACCCGGTGCCACAGCGGCCAGCGCGTTCCACGGCGCTTTCTCTCCCCCCAGCACACGCGCTCGACCATCCCCGCCTTAATCTTCCGATGCAGAGGATGACATGACCGAGTTGATGAACCAGAACGACTTCCGCACCGCGCTTGAAAAGGCCATCCAGGGCAAAAGCGCCAACCAGTCGCCCTTCAGCATCGCCTGGGCGTCGGGCAAGCTGACGCGCGCGCATCTCGCGCGGTGGGCGGAAAATCACTACCACTATGTCGGGCCGTTCGCCGATTATCTGGCCGCCATCTACATGCGCATGCCCGATCATTACACGGAGGCGAAGGATTTCCTGCTCGCCAACATGTATGAGGAGGAGATCGGCGGTGACCGACACACCGACCTGCTGATCCGCTTTGCCGAAGCCTGCGGCACCACGGCGGAGCGGGTGCGCGACCCCGACAACATGTCGCCGACCACCCGCGGCCTGCAAAGCTGGTGCTACGCGGTCGCCATGCGCGAGGACCCCATCGTCGCCGTCGCCGGTCTCGTCGTCGGGCTGGAATCTCAGGTGCCGTCGATCTACCGCAAGCAGACGCCGACCCTGCGCGAGACTTACGGCTTCACGGATGAAGAGGTGGAGTTCTTCGACCTCCACATCGTCTCCGACGAAATCCACGGGGAACGCGGCTACCAGATCGTTCTGGAGCACGCGACGACGCCGGAACTCCAGCAACGCTGCCTGAAGATCTGCGAGATCGGCGCCCAGATGCGGCTGCTCTACACCACCGCGCTCTACAACGACTATGTGGCGGGCGAACTGCCGCTCCGCGAACTCGGCCTCGCCGCCTGATGAGCGATCCGCGCGGCGCCCCGGCGCCGCGCCTTTCCCCCGGCCTTTTCCCCCGGCCTTTTACCCCGAAGGTGCCCGCCATGCCGATGGTGACCTTTCACAAGAACGGCCAGACCCACCGGGAGGAGGTGCAGGACCGGACGAACCTCGTGGTGCGCGCCGGCATCCGGAAATTTCCGTTCCCGCATCTCCACTACAATTGCGGCATGGGCAAATGCGCATCATGCGCCTGCCGGGTGATCGCGGGCGCGGAGCATCTGCCGGACCCGAACTGGAAGGAGAAGCGGCAGCTCGGCGACAGGCTCGCCCAGGGCTACCGGCTGGCCTGCCAGCTGTGGCTGACCCACGACATCGAGCTGTCGCAGGACAGCGAACCCCCCGCCGCGAACGCCTGAGGGAGTTGGCATGTACGTCATTCTGACGAGCAAGCCGGGCCAGTTCCGGACCGAATTCGGCCCCGGCCTGCGGCCCGTCGAATCCTACGAATACCGGTTCTGCGGCGCCAAGAAGGCGGACTTCGTCATCGCCGAACTGCTGCACGACACGCGGATCACCATCGTGGACGAAACGCCCCCGGCGACCGTGAACAGCGTGCCGTCACGGCGGCTGGAGTCCTTCGACAGCGTCGAACGGGCGCGCGGCGCCCTGCGCCACCTGACCAGCTTCGGCCGGATGGATGCCCAGTTGCTCCGCCACGACCTGACGGGGGCCGGCGCATGATCCGGGTGACCTTCCTGACCAACGACGCGAAGGTCGTCACAGCGCCGGACAACAGCAACCTGCTGCGCGTCTCCCTGCGCGAGAAGGGCGGCATTCCCTTCAAATGCGGCGGCGGCCTGTGCGGCACCTGCAAATGCCGGATCGAGCAGGGCATCGAGCACACCGACACCGTCAAGGCGAAGGAACGGAAGCTGCTGACGGAGGCCGAACTCGGCGCCGGCTACCGCCTCGCCTGCCAGACCGGGCTGCTGGGCGACGTCAGCGTCTCCTGGTGACCGCGCCCGCCATCCATTCCCCCGCGATTTCACAGGACGAAGCCATGACCCAAGCCTCTGCGGACGCGGTCTTCAACAACCTGATCGACGGCGCCTGGGTGCCGTCGCGCACCGGCGCGCTGTTCGCCAACATCAATCCCGCGGACACCACCGACGTCGTCGGCCAGTTCGCGGCCTCCACCCGCGAGGATGCGGCGGCGGCGGTCGCGGCGGCGGCGGCGGCCTTCGAGGGATGGCGCCGCACGCCCATCGCCAAACGCGCGCGCATCCTGATGGACGCCGCGGCCTGGATGGACGCCCACGTCGCCCAGATCGCCGAGGAACTGACGCGGGAGGAGGGCAAGCCCTTGCCCCAGAGCCGCGACGAGGTTCAGCGCGCGGCGCAGACCCTGCGCTTCTACGCGGTGGAGGGCCAGTCGCTGACGGGCGAGACCTTCGTCAACGACGACCCGGACATGGACGTGTTCACCGTGCGCGAGCCGTTGGGCGTGGCGACGGTCATCACGCCCTGGAATTTCCCCGTGTCGATCCCCGCGCGCAAGATCGCGCCGGCGCTGATCACCGGCAACACGGTGGTGTTCAAGCCGTCCTCGGACGCGCCGCTCAGCGGCTACCGCCTGACGGAGGCGCTGGTGGAAGCTGGCCTGCCCAAGGGGGTGCTGAACTTCATCACCGGCCGGGCCGGCGACGTGGGGGCGGCCATCACCGAACCGCCGGTGGTCCGCGCCGTGTCCTTCACCGGATCGACCGCGGCGGGGGAGCACATCCACCGCTCGGTGTCCTTCACGACGCGCACGCAGATGGAGCTGGGCGGAAAGAACCCGCTGATCGTGATGGAGGACGCCGACCTCGACCACGCGGTGGATCTCGCCGTCAAGGGCGGCCTGTCGCTGAGCGGGCAGGCCTGCACCGGCACCAGCCGCATCCTGGTGATGGCGTCCGTGCGCGAGGCCTTCACCGAAAAGCTGGTCGCGAAGGTGCGGGCGCTGACCATCGGGAACGGCATGACGCCGGGGGTGGACCTCGGCCCGCTCGCCACGGCGAAACAGCTTGAAACGGTGCTGGGCTACGTCGCCCAGGGCAAGCGGGAGGCCACGCACCTCTGCGGCGGGGACCGGTTGAGCGGCGGCATCTACGACCGCGGCTACTACGTGTCCCCGGCGGTCTTCACCGACGTGACGCAGGACATGCGCATCGCGCGGGAGGAGATCTTCGGCCCCGTGCTGGCGATCATCGCGGTGGACGGCTACGCCGACGCCATCGTCAAGGCCAACGACACGGAATATGGCCTGTCCGCCGCCATCGCGACGCGCGATCCCCGCGTCATGCACGCCTTCGCGCGCGACATCCAGTCCGGCACGGTGAAGATCAACCGAACCACCACCGGCAACCTGATCAACGCGCCTTTCGGCGGTCTGAAGCGGTCCAGCACCTCCACCTTCCGGGAATCGGGGCGGACCGGCCTCGACTTCTACACCCAGACCAAGACGGTCTACCGCGGCTGCTGACCGCATCTTGCAGGAGTATGGAACGATGAAGAGTGTTCTCCGCCTGGAACTCCGGGAAGCCCGCCACATGATCGCCGCCGCGATCGAGGAGGCCAAGGCCATCGGCGTGCTGGAATCCATCTGCGTGGTGGACGACGGCGGCTATCCCATCGCGCTGGAACGGATGGACGGCGCCCGCATCACCGGCCCGCAGATCGCCTGGAACAAGGCCTTCACCGCCGCCGGCCACAAGCGCTCCACCCACCTGTTCAACCAGGCGCCCAACGGACCGGCCCTGCCGGGCAACGAGGCGTTCGGCATCCAGTGGAGCTTCGAAGGGCGCTTCGCGGTGTTCGTCGGCGGCTTCCCGGTCGTGGTCGATGGCGCGGTGATCGGCGGCGTCGGCCTCAGCGGCGGCAACGGGGAGCAGGACACCGCCTGCGGGCTGGCGGCGCTGCGGGCCTTGCAGAACCTGCTGACGCCGGAAGGGCACGAGGTGCTGGTCCAGGCCGATATCAAGAAATAAGGGGCCGCTCATGTCCTATCGGATCGCGATCCCGGCGGCGCAGGCGGAGTTCAGCGCCGAGCCGGGCGAGACCCTGCTGGCCGCGGCGCAGCGGGCGAACGTCGCGCTGCCGCACGACTGCCAGTCCGGCGGCTGCGGCACCTGCCGCATCCGGCTGCTCGCCGGGGCCGTGTCCTACGAGGATTTCCCCTTCGGCCTGACGCCGGAGGAGGAGGCCGAAGGTTACGCGCTCGCCTGCCAGGGCCGGCCGACGGACGATCTGGTCATCGAGGTGCCGGACATCGCGGCCGACCTGCCGGAGGTGCGGCGTCACACGGCCACGGTGACCGGCGTCGCGCCGGCCTGCGACGGCATCACGCGGCTGACGCTCGCCCTGCCGGAGGGGACTCCGCTCGATTACCGGGCGGGCCAGTATCTGAACGTCCTGCTGGAGGACGAGGCTCCGCGCAGCTTCTCCATGGCCACGGGGCCGGCGCGCGGGCTGCTCGAACTGCATGTGCGGCGTCTGGCCGGCGGGCTGTTCACCGACCATCGGCTGGCTCGGCTGCGGCCCGGCGACCGGCTGGAGGTCGAACTGCCGCTGGGCACCTTCGTCTATCGGGAGCGGGACTACCGCCCGCTGCTGATGGTCGCCACCGGCACCGGGATCGCCCCGATCCGCAGCATCCTGGAATCGCTGATGGATGACCCGGACTGCCCGCCGGTCGATCTCTACTGGGGCATGCGGTCTGAGGCGGACCTGTATCTGGACGCGGAGATCCGGTCCTGGGAAGGCCGGTTCGAGGATTTCCGCTACGTTCCCGTCCTGTCGCGGGGTGGGCCGTCGTGGCAGGGGCGTCGCGGCTACGTCCAGGACGCGGTGGCCGCGGATTTCGACGACCTGTCGGAGCACGCGATCTACCTCTGCGGCTCCCCCGCGATGATCGCCGACGCCAAGGCGGCGTTCATCGGGCAGGGGGCCAGCGCCGCGCACCTCTACGCGGAAGGCTTCACGGTGGCGGCGCAGCCGGCCTTGGTCAGAACTGGCTTTCCGTGACCTTGCGCACCAGGAAGTCGCGGAAGACCGCGATGCGCTTGGAGTGGCGCAGCTCCTCCGGATAGACGAAGTAGGCGTCCACCTTGGAACCGGACAGGTCGGGCAGCAGCCGCACGAAGTCCGGCCGGTCCTTGGTCAGATAGTCGGGCATCGCCCCGATGCCGAGCCCGCTCTCCACCGCGCGGAAGATGGCGTACAGGTTGTTGACCTGAAGCACCGTTCGCTCGCGGGCGACCGAGGCCGCCACCAGTTCCTTCAGCCAATGGGTGTTGGCGAAGGGCGCGCGCATGTCCTGCGGGTAGGTGATCAGGTCGTGCGACGCCAGATCGGCGAGCGACTGCGGCTCCCCGCGCTTTTGCAGATAGCTCTGGTGCGCGTAGAGGTGCGAGCGGAAGGCCATCAGGTGCCGCTGGATCAGGTCCGGCTGGCGCGGCGCGCTGACGCGGATGGCGACGTCCGCCTCGCGCATGCCCAGGTCCAACTCGTTGTCGTCGATCAGCAGGGTCAGCTGCACGTCGGGGTAGAGCGACAGGAACTCCCCGATTCGGGGCGTCAGCCAGGTGGAGCCGAAGGCGGCGGTCGCGGTGACCTTCAGCGGCCCCTTCGCCATGTCCCGGCTTTCGCCGATCTGGGCTTCGGTCATCGTCAGCTTGGCGACGATGTCGCGCACGGTGTGGTTCAGAACCACGCCCTGCTCGGTCAGGCTCAGGCCGCGGGCGTGGCGGTGGAACAGGGCAACGCCGAGACCGTCCTCCAGCGCGCTGATCTGGCGGCTGACCGCCGATTGGCTGAGGTTGAGGGTCTCGCCCGCATGGGTGAAGCTGCCGGCCTCGGCCACCGCGTGGAACACCCGCAACTTATCCCAGTCCATCATCCCTTTTTCTTTCTTCATCGGTCATTGGACGTCGACCCGACGCAAGCCTCGCGCTGCGGTTTCCCGCGCCGTGCCGCACGCTTTCGACTCGTTCCATTATACGTCCCATAATATTGGCGTCCAGAACCAGTGCGGGCCACCGCGCGGATTGGATGGGAACGTTTTTCGGATCGTTCACGATTGCTCCGGGCCTCGAAGGCAATTCCTGAAAATTGTTGTGACTTTCCTCGCGGATTCCGCCGGGGCCGGCACCCACCGCGGCGGCATGGGGCGACCCGCGCCGTCGCGATGCGGAGGCCGTCGCCCACGATGTGCGCCTCGGCTATCTCGGCCGGGAGGAGGCGCGCAGCGCCTACGGCGTGGTGGTGACGGACGCCGGCGTCCTCGACACCGCCGCCACCGCGGCGCTGCGCGAACGCCCTGCGGCATAAAGGCGGAGCCTCTTCCCCCTCTCCCCAGAAGGGAGAGGGGACTACGTCCGCGCATCGCTGAACGGAAGAACGATCAAGATACGGAGGCCTGCACCGGCAGGCGACTGGAATGACAACAGGCGCTCCTCACGGGAACCCGCACGGAACCATCGTCGGCGTCGATGGCGGCGGCACCTTCACGGACCTGTTCTATTACGACGAGCGCCAGGGCTACGACGAGCGCCAGGGCCGCTTCCGCACGGCCAAGTGACCATCTCCCTGCCGGAAGACACGGTGGCCGACCCGCGCCGTCGCGATGCGGACGCCGGGGGCGTCGCTCACCGTCGATCTGCCGGCGCAGGAACTGGTCGATCCGGACGGCACCCGCATTCCCTTCGCCATCGACCCGTTCAAGAAGGAATGCTTGATCGCCGGCCTGGACGACGTGGCCCTGACCATGCAGCACCGCGGTGGTATCGACGCGTTCGAGGCGACCGACACCGCCGCCCGCCCCTGGGTGGTGCCGGCCAGACCGAACGCGGCCTGATTCTCGGCTGTTTTGGGCCGGCCCCGCCTACACGAGGCGCGCGTTCAGCGTGATTTCGGTGCCGGCCAGCGCCTTGGACACCGGGCAGTTCTTTTTCGCCCCCTCGGCCTGCTGCTGGAAGGCGGCGGCGTCGATGCCGGGAACCTCGGCCTCGCAGTCCAGTTCGATCCGGGTGATGGCGAAGCCCTCGCCCGCCTTGTCCAGATGCACGCGCGCGGTGGTGTGGACCCGCGTCGGCTGGTGCCCGGCCTTCGACAGGCCGGCGGACAGCGCCATGGAGAAGCAGCCGGCATGGGCGGCGGCGATCAGCTCCTCCGGGTTGGTGCCGGACCCGTTTTCAAAGCGCGACGGGAAGGAATAGGCCCCTTCGAACGCCCCGCTGCCCAGCCGCATCGTGCCGGAGCCCTGCGCCAGATTGCCGCGCCATTCCGCATCCGATTGCCGCACCGCCATGGTCGTCTCCTCTGCCTCGGTTTTTGAAAAGGGTCGGCTTCGGGGCAGAAAGCTAGGGCCGCGGGCGGTGCCGGCAATCGGGCTGCCCCGATGGGGCGTGCCGGCAGTCCCCGAATGAACAAAGGGTGTGGCCGCAGGTGTTAAACAGGCCGTATTTACCCCAACCCTAAATAGATCAACGGCATACCGAAAACCAAAGTAACGTGAAGAACAAATTATGACGCTTCGCGTTGTCCGCTGCACAAGGCCAGGCCCCGGGGCAAACCCCGGGACAAACGGTAGGGGAAGGGGGGCATGGATATGCGGCAATCGGAATGGCAGCCGGCTGTTGGCGGGGTATCGCAGGGCGACGTCGCGGACGGCGCTCCGGCGGTGACTGCAAACGACATCCGCGACCTGCTGCGCGACAGCGGCTGGCTGACGGTCGATGCGGCGGACTTGTCGGACGAGGATGATCTCTACGCGGCGGGCTTGACCTCGCACGGCTCGGTGAACCTGATGCTGGCGCTCGAGGAGCGTTTCGGCATCGAATTCCCCGAACAGCTGTTGCGCCGCCGCACCTTCGAAAGCATCGCGGCGATCCGCAGCGCCGTTGCCGGGCTGCTCGACGGGACGCCACCCGCATGAGCGCCAGCTTTGCGCGGGCAGCCGCACCCGCCGCAGAGATCGCCGGCCGCCACGCCGCCTCGGTGGATGCCGACGCGCGCTTCCCGGCAGAGGCTTTCACCGCGCTGAAGGACGCGCGGCTGCTGGGCGCCATGGTGCCGCGCGATTTCGGCGGGATGGGCGCCGGCCTGACCGACATGGCGGCGGTCACCCACGCGCTGGCCCAGCAATGCCCGTCCACGGGCCTGATCTTCGCCATGCACCAGATCCAGGCGGCCTGCCTGGTGCGGCACGGGCAGGACAGCGCGTGGCACCGCGATTTCCTGGCGCGGCTGGCGGCAGACCAGCTTCTGCTCGCCTCCGCCACCACGGAGGCCGGCATCGGCGGCGACGTGCGCTCCAGCGCCTGCTCGGTCGAAGGCGGCGGAGAGGGCTTCCTGCTGGAGAAGCAGGCGACCGTCATCTCCTACGGGGCGGAGGCCGACGCCATCCTGGTGACGGCGCGGCGCACGGCGGATTCGCCCGCCTCCGACCAGATCATCGTGCCCCTGACGAAGGAGCAGCTTCGGCTGGAGGAGATCGGCGGCTGGGACACGCTGGGCATGCGCGGCACCCGCAGCATCGGCTACCGCCTGCGCGGCGAGGGGGTTCGGGCGCAGATCATGCCGCTGCCCTACGCCGACATTTCCGCCCAGACCATGCTGCCGGTCACCCACATCCTGTGGAGCAGCGCGTGGCTGGGCATCGCCACCGACGCGGTGGCGCGGGCCGGCGCCTTCGTCCGGGCGGAGGCCCGCAAGCGTCCCGGCACCCAGCCCCCCGGGGCGCGCCGGCTGGCCGAGGTCACGGCGCGGCTGCAAGCCATGCGCGGCATGGTGCGCGGCGCGATCGCCCAGTTCGAGGATGCGGCGGACAGCCCCGACCGGCTGACCGCCATGGGCTTCGCGGTCGCCATGAACACGCTGAAGATGTCGGCGGCGGAGATGGTGGTGCGCATCGTCGAACAGGCGATGCTGGTTGCCGGCCTGTCCGCCTACCGCAACGACAGCCCCTACAGCCTGAGCCGCCATCTGCGCGACGCCCATTCGGCGCCGCTGATGATCAGCAACGACCGGGTCCTGGGCAACACGGCGAACCTGCTGCTGGTGCACAAGGACAACGGCTCACTCTTCGGGTGACGAATGGAGATGCAAGCAGGGGACGCCGGTGCGGCGCTTCGGGACGAACTGGTCGCCGCGGGTCTGCTCATCCCCACGGGGGTGGACGGGCTGTATGGCCGCAGTGGCGTCTTCGAGGATGTGGTGGAGCGGTTCAACGACCTGATCTCCGCCTGGGGCCGGGACGACGGGGCGGAGGTGATGCGCTTTCCTCCGGCGCTCGCCCGCCATCATTTCGAGCGCAGCGAGTATCTGAAAAGCTTCCCGCAGCTTGCCGGCACGGTGCACAGCTTCCGCGGCGACGAGCGCGCCCACCAGACGCTGCTGCGACGGCTGGAGGAGGGGGAGGAATGGACCGATGGCCAGATGGCCACCAACGTCGTCATGACGCCGGCCGCCTGCTACCCCATCTACCCGACCATGGCGGAACGCGGCCCGTTGGCCGCCGACGGCGCGCTGGTGGACGTCTATTCCTACTGCTTCCGGCATGAACCGTCGCTGGGCCCGGCGCGGATGCAGCTGTTCCGGATGCGGGAGTATGTGCGGCTGGGAACGCCGGAGCAGGTCGTGGACTTCCGGCAGAGCTGGCTTGAGCGGGGCCGTGGCCTGATGGAATCGCTGGCCCTGCCGGTCGCCATCGATCTGGCGAACGATCCCTTCTTCGGGCGGGCCGGGCGGATGCTGGCCGCCAACCAGCGCGACCAGGGGTTGAAGTTCGAGCTGTTGATCCCCATCGCGTCGGAGGAGAAGCCGACCGCCTGTCTCAGCTTCAACTACCACCAGGATCATTTCGGCCTGCTGTGGGACATCCGGACGCCGGATGGCGAGGTCGCGCACACGGCCTGCGTCGGCTTCGGGATGGAGCGCGTGGCGCTGGCCCTGTTCCGCCACCACGGCTTCGACGTGCGGACGTGGCCGGCCTCCGTGCGCGCGGCGCTCTGGGGTTGAAGGCGATGCCGCATCCGCTGCACGCGCCGGACCGGGCCTGGGTCGAGACCAACTGCTACACCGACCTGTGGATCGAACTGCTGCACGCCCTGGGGCTCGATCCCGTGGCGTCGCTGCCCTTCACCGTGGCGCAGGATTTCGAAGGCGACCAGTTCACCTTCTTCAAGGTTCCGCCGGAGGATCTGCGCCGCCTGTACGGGCTGGAGGTGCAGGAACTCGCCATCTACGACACGGTGGAGGCGCACGCCGCGGTGCAGCTGAAGCGCGGGCGCCCGGTGCTGGTGGAGGTGGACGGCTTCCACCTGCCGGACACGCGCGGCACCTCCTACCGCAGCCTGCACGTCAAGACGACCATCGCGATCATGGGGCTGCAGCCGGAGGCGCGGCGGCTCGACTACATCCACAACGCCGGCCGCTTCACGCTGGAGGGGGAGGATTACGACGGCGTCTTCGCCACGCACACGCTGTTCCCCTATGTGGAATTCGTGAAGCGCAGCGGCCCGGCGCTGGAGGGCGGTGCGTTGAGAGAGGAGTCCGTGGCGCTGCTTCGGCATCACTTGGGCCGCCGTCCGCGCGAAAACCCCGTCACGTCCTACCGCGCCGCCCTGCCGGAGCATCTGGCGCTGTTGGCCGCGCGGTCCATGGACTATTTCCATCTCTACGCCTTCAACACGCTACGCCAGCTTGGCGCGAATTTCGAGCTGCTGGGCAGCTACGTCCGCTGGATCGACGGGCCGGCTGAGGGGGTCGAAGGGTGCGACACCATCGCGTCCTCAGCCAAGGCCTTGCAGTTCCAGCTTGCCCGCGCGGTGCACCGGCGGAGCTTCGGCGATTATTCGGCGCTTCTGTCGGCCATGGAGCAGGCCCACGACGCCGTCATCGGCGCGCTCGCCCGCCGTTACGGGTGACGGAGGATGGCCCGGATCCTCGCCGCCACCGGCCGCACCGTGACGCCCCTGACCGAGGGGTGGGCGATGCGCGTGACGGCGGCGGGCGCATTTCCCGAGCCGCTCGGCGGGGTTGGGGAGAACGGCGGTCCGCCCTGGCTGCCCGCCCCGGTTCCCGGAACCGCCGTCCAGGCGCTTCGCGCGGCCGGGATGCTGTCGCTCGACCGGCCGCCGCCCCTGCACGACCAGGATGTCTGGTATCGCACGCGTTTGACCGGGGAAGGGCCGCGCCGGTTGCGGTTCCAGGGGCTTGCCACCATCGCCGAGGTCTGGCTGGACGGGGAGCGCATTCTCTCCTCCGACAGCATGTTCCAGACCCACGAGGTGCCCGTCACCCTGCGCGGGGAGCACACCCTGTCCATCGTCTTCCGCGCCCTGAACCCGGTTCTGAAGGCCCAGCGCGGGCGGGGGCGCTGGCGGGTGCGGCTGGCCGAGCGGGCGGGGCTGCGGGCGGTGCGCACGACCCTGCTGGGCCACATGAACGGCTGGTGCCCGCCCGTGCCGGCGGTCGGCCCTTGGCGTCCCGTTGAACTGATCGAGGAAAGCGGCGCCTTGCGCGTCCGTTCCGCCGATCTGCGCGCGACGCTCGACGGGCGGGACGGTTGTCTGACGCTGGAACTGGCGGTGGACTGGAGCGGCCCGGCCCGGCCGCCCGCCTATGTGGAGGTGGGGGAGGTCCGCGCCCCGCTCGCCTGGGAGGCGGCGGACACGCTGCGCGGCCGGATCCGCCTGCCCGATGTCGAGCCCTGGTGGCCGCACACGCACGGCAACCCGACGCTTTACCCGGTTCGCGCCGGCATCGGCGACACCCGCATCGACCTGGGGCGCACCGGCTTCCGCCGGATCGAGGCGGATGGAGACGGCGGCTTCGCACTGCGCATCAACGGGGAACGAATCTTCTGCCGTGGCGCCTGCTGGAGCAGCGCCGATGTGGCCGGCCTGCCCGGATCACGGGAGGCCTACGCCCCGTGGCTGGAGCTTGCGCGGCAGGCCGGCATGAACATGCTGCGCGTCCCCGGCATCACGGCCTATGAATCCGACGCCTTCCACGACCTATGCGACGAGTTGGGGATCCTGGTCTGGCAGGACTTCATGTTCGCCAACTTCGACTACCCCACCGACGAAGTTTTCCTTGCGAAGGCGGCGACGGAGGCCGCGCAATTCCTGGACCGCACCCAGGCGTCGCCGTCGCTCGCCGTTCTGTGCGGCGGCAGTGAAGCGGAGCAGCAGGCGGCCATGCTCGGCCTTCCCCGCGCCGCCTGGAGCCAGCCGGTGTTCGAGACGGCCTTGCGTGGGGAGGCCGCCCGGCTCCGCCCCGATGTGCCCTACGTCACCAACTCCCCCACCGGCGGGCCGCTGCCCTTCGCGGCCAATGTGGGCGTCACCCATTATTACGGCGTCGGCGCCTACATGAAGCCGCTGGAGGACGCGCGGCGGGCGGAGGTGCGCTTCGCCTCCGAATGTTTGGCCTTCGCCAACGTGCCGGGGCCGGCGGCGCTGCCTGGCGTGCCGGCGGTGCACGATCCCCGCTGGAAGGCGCGGGTGCCGCGCGATCCCGGCGCGTCGTGGGATTTCGAGGACGTGCGGGATCATTACCTGCGCACCCTGTGCGGCATCGAGCCGTCCACGTTGCGGTACGAGGACCCGGATCGCTATCTGCGATTGTCGCGCGCGGTGACCGGCGCGGTCATGGAGGCGACCTTTGCGGAATGGCGGCGGGCGGGGTCCACCTGCTGGGGCGGGCTGGTCTGGATGTTCCAGGATCTGTGGCCGGGCGCCGGCTGGGGGGTGGTGGACTCGTCCGGTACGCCGAAGGCGGCGTGGCACGCGCTGAAGCGCGCTTTCCGCCCCGTGCAGGTCCTGCTGACCGACGAAGGGGTGAACGGGCTGGCCCTCCACCTGATCAACGAGACCGCGGCGCCGGTGGAGGCCACGCTGACGCTCACCGCCCTGCGCGGGGGCGAGACGCCGGTGATCCAGGCGGAACGTCCCGTGACCCTGCCGCCGCGCAGCGTCCGGGCGTTGCCGGCGGCCTCGCTGTTCGACCGCTTCTTCGACCTGACCTACAGTTACCGCTTCGGCCCGCCGGCGCACGACGCGACGGTGGCGGCCCTGACCGACACGGCCACGGGCGCGCGGCTGGCGGAGGCCTTCCACTTTCCGCCGGGACGCCCCACGGGAATCCCGATGGAACGCGTCGACCTGGGCTTGACGGCCCGGACGATCCGTGTGGGGGAGGGCTGGGCGCTGGCGTTGCGCAGCCGCCGCCTTGCCCGATCCGTCCACATCGAGGACGACGCCTTCCGCGCGGAGGACGAGTGGTTTCATCTTGCACCGGGTGTGGAACGGGTAATCCGCCTGATTCCGCGTGGCGATTCGGCCACGCTGCCGTACGGACGCGCGCCCGCCGTGCCCGATGGCGAGGTTCACGCGTTGAATGCGGTGGTGCCGGTGCGCTTCCGGGAGGATGCATGACGCCTGTGGTGTTCGACGGCTGCTTTGGTTGGCTCCACCCCGCCGGGGGGCGGCGGGGCGTGGTGCTGTGCGGCCCCTACGGCAACGAGGCGCTGACCATGCACCGCGCCTGGCGCGGCTTCGCGCAGCGGCTGGCCGCGGCGGGCCTGCCGACCCTGCGTTTCGACTATCCCGGCACGGGAGACTCCGCCGGAGAGGAGGAGAGCCCCGGCCAGCTGCGCGCCTGGATCGACGGCGTGCACGCCGCGGTTGCCCATCTGCGCGCCGCCACGGGGGTGGAGGAGGTGGCGCTCGTCGGCCTGCGCCTCGGCGCGCTGCTCGCGGCGGCGGCGGCGGCGGAGAAGGCCGGCGCAGAGAAAGACGGTGCGGCGGGCGGCGTGGACCGGCTGGTGATGCTCGCCCCAGCCCCGTCGGGCCGCAGTTTCGTCCAGGAGCTTCGCGCCATGGCGCTGCTGGCCGTCCAGCCGCCGGACGCGCCGCCGGCCGTGTCGGCGGAGGGGATCGACAGTTCCGGCTTCCGCCTGACGCCGGAGACCATGGCCGCCCTGGGCGCGCTCGATCTGCTGGATTTGCCGTTGGTCCCGGCGCATCGCGTCCTGCTGATGGACCGCCCCGGCACGCGCGGCAGCGCCCGCCTGATCGCGCGGCTGCGGACCCAGGGTGCGGAGGTGACGGAGGAGCCGTTCTCCGACTACGCCCAGCTCATGAGCAGCGTGCAGCGCGCAACCTCGCCGTGCGCAACGTTCGACCGTGTGACGGCGTGGCTGTCGGCGGATCTGCCGGCCCCCGGCCCGCTGCCGGCCGCTCCGGTGGCGGAGGAACCGCGGCTCGACCTGCCCGGCGCGGTGGAACGGCCGTTGCGCTTCGGCCCGGCCGCCTGCCTGTTCGGCGTCTTATGCGAACCCGCGCGGGCTCCGTTGGGGGAGGGGATCGACGGGCCCGCCGGGCGCGGCCGTCCGGTGGTCCTTCTGTTGAACAGCGGCGCCACCCACCATGTGGGGTCGGGGCGCATGTCGGTGCTGCTGGCCCGCCGGCTGGCGGCGCGCGGCATCGCTTCCCTGCGCATCGACCTCGGCGGGCTGGGCGACAGCGCGTCGAAACCCGGTCGCACGGACGGGCTGATCTATTGCCGCGATTCCGTCCAGGACGCGCGGGCGGCGCTCGACGCGCTGGAATTGCTGGGATACCGTCGCGCGGTGGTGGTCGGGCTGTGCGCCGGGGCGGCGGTGGCCCTGCACGCCGCACTGGCCGACGTGCGGGTGGTGGGGCAGGCGCTGGTCAACCCCGGCCGGTTCTTCCTTGGTGACGGCGCCACGTCGGAGGCGGTGATCGGCGCCGCCCTGCGCCCGGCCGCCGCCTATCTGCCCCGTCTGACGGAGCGTGCGACGTGGCGCGCCATCCTGCGCAACGACCGCAAGGCTGCACGCATCGCGCGTGGCCTGTCGGAGCGTGCGGCGCGGCGCCTGCGCATCAAGGCCGGGCGCCTGCGCGCCAGCCTGACCGGCCGCGGCTACGCCGATGACGATGTGGTGCACTGGTTCCAGCGCCTGTCGGAGCGTGGGGTGCGCACCCTGCTGGTCCACAGCGAGGGCGACGTCACGCTGGGCGAACTGGAGACGCACGTCGGCCTCGACGGCGGTCCCCTGGCGACCATGCCCAACCTGCGGATGGAGCGCATCGCCGGGGCCGACCACAGCCTGATGCTGCGCACCGCCCGCGAACGCTTCGCGGCGCTGTTGGACGACCATCTCGACGGCATCGCCGCCGCCGCGGAAACGGCCTCCTGGCCGGGCGATTCCCGTGCCGGTCTGCCGGCCTGGTTGTGGGTGACCTGACGCTTGTTTTGACGCTTGTCTTGTTGCCCGAACATCGCGTGCCGGGCTATATTTCCGGTGCTGTTTCGCTACCGGAAAGGGTGTGTTCGATGGTCGCCTATCAGGGAACGTTGCCGTTGCTGGGCGGCTTGTCGATCCGTCAAACCCGTCCGGCGGACGAGGATTTTCTGCTCGGCCTGTTCACGGACGCACGGCCCTGGCTGGCCAAGGCGCACCACGACCGCGACTTCATCCGCTCGATGTACGAACAGCAGTATGGCGCGATGCGCACCGGGCAGGAAAACCGCTATCCCGAACATCTGGACTTCCTCGTCGAAAAGACCGGCCAGGCGGTAGGCCGGCTGATCATCGACCTCGGCCGCCACGACTGGCGGATCGCGGAGGTGGAAGTTCACAGGCTCGCCCGCTGCAAGGGCATCGGGTCCGACCTGATCCGCAGCATCCAGGGCACCGCGGCGCAGGTGGGCGTGCCGCTCACCCTGTCGGTGCTGGCGGCGGAAACGCGCGTTCACTGGTTTTACTTCCGGTTGGGCTTCCAGATGATCGCGAACGTGCCGCCGATGCTGGAACTGATTTGGCTGCCGCCCGGCCATCCGGGCATCCAGCATCTGCCGCCCCAGGTCCTGCCGCTCCAGATGCAACAGGGGGGCGCCGCCTGAACAGGGCGGGGGCCGACCGGAACCGGAAGAGGCGGGCTGGAAACAGAAAAGCCCTTCTCCGCAGGACGGTGGAGAAGGACTTTCGCGGTTCGGCAGGCCGGAATCTCGGGACGGAGGCCGCGCCGGAACACGCGATGCACATCTCCCGGCCGCCCTTCCCACAAAGGCTCTCATACCGAAGGCACATGGCGCAGCCATGTGCGAAAGGGTGATGCGGCCGGCCGATCATGGAAGCCTTCATGCGCCGACCGTATCACTCGGTCGGCGGATGACCACGTCCAGCGCCCGCCGACCGTCAAACCCGGCAGATCAATGCAGATCAATGCGTTGGCATTGATCGAGAGGGTGAAACGGACAACGCCTTCAGACGCCGTCCGTATCAGCTCATGACCAGTTCGAAGCAGGCCCTGGACGGATTCAGCGGGATCGTGCGGGTGATGTAGAACGGACCGAGCGCGCCTTCGGTCGGATGATCGATCAGGTAGCAGCCGTTCCAGAGTTCGCTGTTTCCGGCCGCCTCGAACAGCAGCGAAAAGGACGTGCGCTTGGCCCAGCGGGGAGTGCATTCGGGCCGCTCCTTCGTCACGGTCAACTCGACCTCGACGATGGTGGACCGATCTTCCGGCGCCAGGAAGCGGAAGGTCTGGCCGACATGCGGTGCGAAGACATCGACGGACAAGGTGCTGAGATCGACAGTCATGGATGGAGCGTCCGTTGAAGGCCGTGCAACCTGGAAGCACGGCTTTGAGAACAGGAAGATGAAGACTGCGCCGGGGACGGTCCCGGCCCGCTTGCGGCGGACCGGGACTTCACTCTCTCATCAGTCGCGGGTCGGGTAAAGGCCCATGGTGACGCAGAAGAAGGTCACCGCCAGATACGGCTGCAGGTTCGAAATCGGTGCCGGCGTGGCCTGGCCGCCGCCCGGCGACACGGTCACGGTGCTGCCGCCGGCAACCGTGACGGTGCCCGTGGCGGTGCCCGCCAGCGACGCGCCGGTGCCGGGGTTGGTGTTGGTATAAAGTCCGTTGAACAGCGCACCGGACCCGTTCTCGTTGAAATTCACCCCGGCCAGCCAGTTGTTGTTGCCGCTCGACGGCGCCATCTGGCCGCCCGGCACGGTGCTCACCGGGATGCTGACGGTGGCGTTGATGGTGGACGAACCACCGCCGCCGGAGATGGACGCGCCGTGGGAGTGCAGCGGCAGGTTGGCCGGGCCGATCGTCATGTTTGCCGCGCCGCCGGTGCTGCCGGGGTTCAGAACCATGTTGAGGTACGGGCTGGTGCCGGTGCCGAGCAGGGCGCGGCCGCGAAGGTCCGGAACCTTGAAGTTCGGGGAACCGTTGCCGCCGTACATGGTGCCGATGATGGAAAACAGGGCCTGATTCTGCTGCACGGCTATGTCCTGGCCCAAGCACTGGACGCTACCCTGCGGGGCGAAGGCGCCGGCAAACGGGAAAATCAGACCAATATAGGCATCCATAACAAATCCTCCGACAAATTAAGATTGATTGATCCGCACAGCATCACGCCACCGCAGTGCGGAACGGAGGCCGTGGGCTGAGCGTTGCGATAATCATACCGACCAACTTGCCAAACCGGGTAGTGCGATGGGGAGACGGATATGCAAAAATATTTTTTCACAACAGCAATTTCACGCGTAATGCGCACAGTGGTAGAATCGCATACATGCGAATGCTGATTAACGAGCTGTTAATACATACCCCAGCATGTCATTGTGACAGGATGGAAATTTATAAAGTGACAACTGGGTAAGTGCAGCAAATTGAGTCATCCTTCTTCCATCCAATGATCGCGAATCGGCGTAAGGCACATTGATTCCACACAACCAAGGGCATTCTTGCCGTTGTGCGTCTTGGCAATAAGGTGGTAGTTTCTCCGGTCTATTGCACTTGCGGGTAACCCTTCCGGGTTGATGGCTCACGGTACCGCGATTGGCTGGGAGAGAGACAATGGGTCGTATCCGGGGTTCGAAGGGCTTTGACAAGAGCGGGCAGGCTGGCAAGAAGCGCGGCTCCTCGTCGTCAATGTTCGCCGTGGCCCTGGAGCCGCGCTTCATGTTCGATGCCGCCGGTGTTGCGACGGCGGCGCAGGCGGACACGCACACGGAACCCGCTCCGCTTCCCGGCGGGGCCTCTCACGATATCTCCAGCATCGTGGATTCGGGCGCGGCAGCGGTCCTGCACACGGCGCCGGCTTCCCATGTCCCCGCCGCCGGTTCTCCCGCCGCCGGAAGCCCTCAGGACACGTCCCGCAGCATCGTGGATTCGGGCGCTGCGGCGGTCGTTT
>JAEZPL010000164.1 GCA_023413605.1 Pseudomonadota bacterium | reverse complement strand
AGGTGGTGGAGCGCGTTCCCCACATCTTCCCGGCCAACGGCCACAAGGAAGATTATCTGCGCACCAAGGCCGAGCGCAGCGGGCACATGTTCTGACCCGCACACAATCCGATCCTTCGATTCTTCAGGCGGTAGGAATGACCGCACACCCGGCAGCTCTTGCCGGGTTTTGGGACGGGCGGCAGCGGATTCCCGGTGAAGGCGCCCGATCGGGCGGGCGAATGGCTCCAAAACCTGGCACGCCGGTTGCTTAATCCTTGGTGGACACATCACCGGGAGACCGCGTTATGGCCATCGACGCCGCCACCATCGACACCGCCGCCGCTTCGCGGCCGGTGCTGCGCGAGCGTCCCGCGTCCCCGATCGTCAACGACGGCCACAACAGCCGCGGCGTCGAGATCAAGGGGGAGATGAGCTTCGGCGACTTCCTCGACATCATCAACCCGCTGCAGCACATCCCGATCGTCGGCAACATCTACCGCGAGATCACCGGCGACACGATCAAGCCCTCTTCCAAGGTGATCGGCGGAATCCTGTACGGCGGCCCCGTCGGCGGCATGGCGTCCATCGCCAACGCGGTGGTGGAGGAAGCCCAGGGCAAGGATTTCGGCGACCAGATCATGGCCTCGCTCGGCTTCGGCAGCGGCGACCACATGGCGCCCGACGCCCACACCGCCGTGGCGGCCAAGCCGGATCCAGCCAACCCAAGTGGGGCCATCCCAAATGGGGCCAATCCCGCCACGGCAACGGCGGTCGCTGCCGCCCAGGCCGTTCCCCCGCAGGTCGCTGCGGCCGACAAGCCGGTCCGCCTGGCCGCAAGCGCGGCGCCGCCGGCAGGGGTGCAGACCGCGGCCCAGTCCACAGCTGCCCGGACCGCAGCCGCCCAGACCACCGCCGCCCAGACCGCCGCCGGCGACGCCGCGCCGCATGCCACGCGCATGCCGCCGCGCGACACGCCGCTGGCAAACTCCATGATGGCCAGGCAGGCCGCGCCAAAATTCGCCGCGCCAATGCACGGCTCCACGCTGGTGCACGGACAGGCCGCGGCCTCCGGGCACGCCGGATCTTCCGCCGGTTCGGCCGCGACGGCCGGGCAGGGTGGGTCCGCGGGTGCCGCCGGAGCAGCGTCGGGCGCAGCGGGATCGGCCGCAGCGGGATCGGCTATGGCGGGATCGGCTGCGAAGACCTCGGGCGGCCTGATGCTGGAAGCGCAGGATGGTGCAGCCCCCCACGTCATGACGCCGGTGTCGCCGGACATGCTGTCGGAAACGATGATGCGCAACCTCGCCAAGTATGAGCAGAGCCGGAAGGCCGCACAGTCGGCGGCGCCGAGCTTGCGCGTGTCGGGCTGACGCCCGATAGTCCAGGGATGGACATCACCGTACACCCCGTTTCACCGCCCGAAGGATTGCCGACCGAAGGACGTCTGGTCTGGCCGGGCGGATCGTTCCGTTGCGCGCTGGGGCGCGGCGGCGTGCGCACCGACAAGCGCGAGGGCGACGGCGCCACACCGGTCGGCCGCTTCCCCCTGCGGCACGTGCTGTGGCGCGCCGACCGGCTTCCGCAGCCGGAGACCGGCCTACCGGTGTCGGCCATCGCTCCCGACGACGGCTGGTGCGACGATCCGGGGAATCCGGCCTACAACCGTCCGGTCAAGCGCCCCTTTGCCGCCAGCCATGAGGAGCTGTGGCGTGAGGACGGCGTCTATGACGTGATCGTGGTGATGGGCCACAACGACGACCCGGTGGTGCCAGGGCAGGGCAGCGCCGTCTTCATGCATGTGGCCCGCCCGAACTGGGACCCCACCGCGGGCTGCGTCGCGCTGCCCCTGCCGGACCTGCTGCGCCTTCTGAAGGACTGCGGCCCGGACACGGTGCTGACGGTGCTGGAACCGGGCGAAGCTTCTTAACGCCGTTGCCGGCAACGGGATTTACACGGATGATACGGCCGACGCATGAAGGCTTCCATGATCGGCCGGCCGCATCACCCTTTCGCACATGGCTGCGCCATGTGCTGCCGGGTTTGAACCGAAGGCCTTTGATGGAAGCCATCAAACGCCTTCGGTATCATTCCCCCGCCGGATAAGGCCGCGCGCCGAAGATCGCCGTGCCGACGCGGACGTGGGTCGCGCCGAAGCGAATGGCGGTCTCGTAGTCGCCGCTCATGCCCATGCTGACCTCGGGCAGGCCGGCCCGGCGGGCCATGTCCGACAGCAGGGCGAAATGCATGGCCGGCTCCTCGTCCACCGGCGGAATGCACATCAGCCCGCTGACCGGCAGATTCCAAGTGTCGCGGCAGGCGGCCAGGAAAGCCTCCACCTCGCGCGGCGGAATGCCGGCCTTCTGCGGCTCCTCCCCCGTGTTGACCTCGATCAGGCAACGCGGGCGGCGGCCGGTTTTGGCCATCTCGGCGGCAAGGGCCTCGGCCAGCTTCGGGCGGTCCAGCGTCTGGATCACGTCGAACAGCGCCACCGCGTCCTTGACCTTGTTGGTCTGGAGCGGGCCGATCAGATGCAGTTCCAGGTCCGGAAAACGCTCGCGCAGGGCGGGGAACTTGCCCTTGGCCTCCTGCACCCGGTTCTCGCCGAAGACGCGCTGGCCGGCCGCCAGAGCCTCTTCCACGGCGTCCGCCGGATGGGTCTTGGAGACCGCGACCAGCGTCACCGATCCCGAGTCGCGTCCCGACGCGGCGCAGGTGTCGGCAATGGCATGGCGCACCGCCTCCAGCCGGGCGGTCACCGTGTCGCCGGGCGCAGGAGTGGTGGCGTGCGAAACGGTCATGACAGCCCTCCCGATCTTCGGTTCCAAGGATCGTCTACACTGATGCACGGTTTTGGAGTCGCGCGTCAGTGTACAGGAACCGGACGGCGTGGTAACGGACAGACCCAGGAAACGCAAGCACCCCGAGGAGAATACGGCATGCGTGGTTGGATGCGCCTGATGAATCGGTTGCCGGTCAATCCGTCGGCTGCAATCGTATCGGCCCTGCTGCTTGCCGCCGGCCCGCTGACCGTTGACGGCGCCCTGGCGCAGCAGCCGGCACCGCAGGGGCAGGGCGCCCCGCAGGCGGCACCCCAGGGCACGCCGAAGACGATGGCCGGTTCCCCCCTGGCCCAGGTGCCTTTCGAGGACCAGCCCTTCCCCCTGCAGGACGACGGCACCTACAAGGAATTCCTGAACAAGATCGCAGCGGACGTCGGCCGCCGCTGCGGCAAGCTGGAAACCTATGGGTGGGAGTTCCGCAAAGGCGACCAGGACAGGATGGATCACATCTTCCAGACCACCATGGACAACTTCTCGCGGGCCGGCTGGGTGGTCGGGCAGGCCCAGTCGAAGTCGGTGCCGGATCCGGAAACCACGGTCTACATGGCCGGCAAGGAGAACCGGAAGCTGCTGATGCTCTGGGTGCCGATGGCCGATGCCGCCATGCTGATGCTGTGCGAGACCGAGGCGGCGGGTCCGAAGAAGTAAGCTGGGTTAAACGGGCAGGGGCCTTTGCCCCTGTCCAGTCCCCAGTGCGAACGGCGGAAACGAAAACGGCGGCGGAAATTTCCGCCGCCGTTTCCATTTGACCATCGTCTGATGGGACTGTGGTCTGCTTGACCGTCTTCCGACCCGATCAGAAGGCCAGACGGGTGTCCAGCATGATGATGTGAGCGCGGTCGTCCGGGTTCACGCCACCGTTCTGGACGGTCGTCAGCTTGGAGTCGAGGTCCAGGTAGCTGTACTCCAGTCCGGCCGTCAGGCCCGGCGCGATGGTGTAGGTCACGCCGGCCTGGTACAGGTCGGACTTGACCGGAGCGACGATGCCGGTGTTCGGGCTGGTGCCGTTCGAATGCGCCTGCAGGAAGTTGGCCGCCAGAATGAACGGGCCGGTGGTGTACTGCGCACCGACGATCCAGACGTCCTGCTTCTCCTTGACCGGCGAAGCCTTGTCGTAGCCGCTGTCGCCGCTGTAGGCGTAGCTGCCGCCGACCTTGAAGCCGCCGTAGCCGACGTTGGCGCCGACCTGGACCGAGCTGAGGTTCTCGAAGCTGACCGTGCCCAGGGCCGGCACGCGGCCGAACTGGTAGAACGCGCTGCCTTCGAACGAGAAGCCGCCGAACTCGTTCTTGTACAGGCCGCCGACTTCGACGACGTCCTGGAAGTTGCCGTTCTTCTTGATGCGGTTGACCGACTGGTTCACGTCACCGGCCTGCGGCATGTAGGACACACCGCCCTGGAAGCCCGCCATGGTCGGGGTCAGGTACAGGATCTTGGTGCCGGTGTCGCCGGAGACGAACGTGCGGAAGTTGTTGGTCGTCGTCGGCAGCAGGGCGTAGGTGGGGGATCCGTTCAGGAAGTAGACGGTGTTGTTGTCGGGGCCGCCGGCGATACCCTCGACGTTCGGGCCGATGATGCCGAACTCGTCCGACAGGCCGTTGACCACACCGGCCTGGATCGTGCCCAGCGAGCTGTTCGCGAAAATGAAGGCGCGGTCGGCGGTCACGCCGTTGCCCGTGGTCGGAGAGCCGTTGCCGGTGCGCAGGCGGATACGGCCGCCGTATTCCAGGCCGTTGTCGGCCTTGGCGATCGGGGTGATGTTCAGGCGGAAGCGGTTCTCGAATTCCGTCGAGCGCAGGCCGGTGTCGCGATCCTGGTCGACATAGGCGCCCTGGAAGAACGCATCGCCACCGATGACAACGTCGAACTTGGACTGGGCGGACGCCGTGCCGCAACCGGCAGCAAGAGCAACGGCGGCGCAGCCGATGACGAGAGAACGCTTCATGGATGTTCCATCCTTCTGGCAAACGACCCCAAGATGGGGCTAGGCGGTTGTGCTTCCCGTCAACGAGTTAACTCCGCGGTGCGGAATGCGGCAAGCGACTTTCGGACACCAAAAGTGTAGTGACGCTACAGCGTGGCATCCGCGACACACCGATAAGTAACTGAATTTATATGGAAATTCTCGTTTGCCGCAAAAATAGCACTTTTGCTGCACGCAAATAAGGCGCACCGCACAGGATTTGGGCACAAAAAAAGGGCGGTGGCCGAAGCCACCGCCCCTCTTCTCTCAAACGACCTTGGCTTAGAACGCCAGGACCGAGCGGAGCAGGACGACGTTGCCCTTGTCGTCCGGAACGCCGGTCTCGTTGTCGCTCTTGAAGTAGTCGTACTGAGCCTGCAGGGTCAGGCCCGGAGCGACGGTGTAGCCAGCGCCGACCTCGTACACCTCAAGCTTGCGCTTGCCGGGGATGAGGGTCGAACCAGCGTCCTGGCCGTACTTGTAGTTGGCGCCGACAACGATCGGGCC
>JAEZPL010000162.1 GCA_023413605.1 Pseudomonadota bacterium | reverse complement strand
CCGCGACAGCGGCCATACCGACCAGCGCCCAAAGGCGGCTAAACCCCGACACGCTCAGCCTCCGCTCCCCCGCCCGTCGAAAGGACAGGCGGCCGGAAAAAGTCATGCCGCAGGCGCGTTTGCAATGGGGAATCTTGGATTTGCTGTGCTTCATCGTCGTTTTGTTCCGGGGTGATGCACGAATGTTTCACTCGCTGCAGGCGCGAAGACGAGGTGGTCAAGCGAAGGGAGGGCGAGAAATCAGGGTTGCGATCTCACGGGCAAGCACGCGTGCGACGGTTCGCCGCGCTTTTGGGTCGCGCAAAATCGCTTCGTCGCGGGGGTTCGATAGGAACCCGGTCTCAAGAAGCACGGATGGGATGTCCGGTGCCTTCAGTACGGCGAAGTTTGCGGAGCGCATGGGATTGTCGAGCAACCTCAGGTCTCTCCCGGCACCCTTAATGATGGACTGCCGCGCCACCAGCGCCGCGTGCTTCGTGTGGCGCGCGGTGAGGTCGAGAAGGATGTCCTTGACCACTTTCTTGGTGCCCTTCAGGTCCACGCCGCCCAACCGGTCCACGGCGTTTTCCTTGTTGGCCAGGGCGGCGGCGAAGGCGTCGGAGCCCTTCTCGGACAGGGTGTAGGCGGACAGGCCGCGCGCCTCTCGGTTCGGGGCGCTGTCGGCGTGGATGGACACGAACAGGTCCGCCCGCGCCTCCCGCGCGCGGTCCACGCGCGCCTGCAGTTCGAGAAAGCGGTCGTCGGTGCGGGTCAGCGTCGCGCCGATCCGGTGCTGGCCGGACAGCAAACGCGCGACCTCGCGGGCGATGTCGAGAGTGACGTCCTTTTCCCGGGTGCCACGCGCACCGATGGCGCCCGGATCGATGCCGCCGTGGCCGGGGTCGATCACCACCATGCGCGACCGCGCCGTGGCGCGCCCGGAGGCCTTGCGTTCCGCCGCACGGGACGGCAGAGGGCAGAGCGCGCCGACCCCCGCGAGGGGAAGCGTCAGTGCCAGGTGAAGCAGCCGTCTGCGTTCCATGCACCCCAAACTCCGCGCCCAAACCCTGCGCCCGGCTGTTCCGGGCTCTGAAATCCGGCCAAATTCGGAGTCGCCCGAACCGTCGACGCGGACAGGCATCGCAAGGGGAGCGTTCGCCGGCCGCGAGTCCGCGTTAACCAATGGTGATGCGAAAAAGGGTTGTCAAGGTTGGAAGGGGTACCCCCGCCAAATGTCCTCGGAAGATATTCATACGCCTGGGCTTGCACCGATGAAGATTCGACTCTTGGTATGGCTTCCTTGAAAATAGTCGCCGAAAGCGCTAAAATTTTAGAAATAAGCTCGGGAGGTGACGATGTTGAGGAAGGCACTGTTCAACATCATCCGGCAGGAGCAGCGCGAGGTCGAAGGCGAGCTTGAAAAGGAAGAGCGCCGCCCGACACCGGATGTGCGGCGGTTGGTTGCTCTGAAACAGGAGGCGACAAACCTGAGCCGGGAATTGGAACACTTCCGCGACGTCTGACGGCCCGCGATCAGCACGCGACCACACGGACAAGCGATGTCTTCGACCCCTTTTTCGCCAACGCGAAGAAGGGGTTTTGCTTTTGTGCGGTGCGGAATTTTTTCAGATCATCCCAGTTTGACGTAACCGCGTTCTATAACTCGTTCCGCCGCTTCGAAAACGGCCAGCATTTCTTCATAGGAACGGCGGACGCGCGCCAATTCGTCGATCGCCCCGGCGTCCGGATGTCGGCTTTCCGCCACCTTCAGGCCGGCGCGGATGTAGTCGGCCCGTAATTCCGCCACACGCACGGCCATCCGCAGGAAGGACTCCTGGTTCAGGTGCGGGATCTCGCGCCCGATCACCTCGCAGTTCGCTTCCAGGATGGCGGCTTCCATGTTTTCAAGGAAATGCATGATGCGGTGGCGCGACGTGCTTTCCGCCGCCTCCGGCGTCAGAAGCTTGTCCACCTTGCCCTTCGCGTATTCGCCGATGATCTTGCCGCCTCTGGCCATGGCCACCTCCCCCGGTCGAGGCGACCAGCATGGCACGAAAATCCTTACCAAAATGCCGTGCCGGATGCGGACGGCCATGCTTCACCGGTCTTGGAACAGCCGCCTGCGATGTGGTCCGATGTTGTGGGATGCATCGCTCCCGCATTTCGTGCTAGGGAATGCGCCCACTTTTTTTGTCGCCCGCAACGGTAGATGCGCAATGTCCGAGACCAGCTCCGATTATATTCTGACCATTTCGTGCCCCGACACGGTCGGTATCGTTTTCGCGGTGTCAGGCTTCCTGGCGGAGCGGTCGTGCAATATCATCGACAGCGCGCAGTTCGGTGACCGCACGTCGGGCCTGTTCTTCCTGCGCATCCATTTTTCCGCCCCCGCCAACGGCCCCACGCAGGCCGAAATCAAGGCGGATTTCACGGAGCAGGTGGCCGAGCGCTTCGCGATGACGTGGAAGCTGCACGACGCCAGCCGGCGGCAGCGCGTGCTGATCATGGTGTCGAAATTCGGGCATTGCCTGAACGATCTGCTGTACCGGTACCGCAACGGCTATCTGCCGATCGAGATTCCGGCCATCGTGTCGAACCACCGCGATTTCTACCAACTCGCCGCGTGGCACAACATTCCCTTCCATTACCTGCCGGTGAGCGGCGAGTCCAAGGCCCAGCAGGAAGCCCGGCTGCTGAGCATCGTGGAGGAGGAGAAGGTCGATCTGGTGGTGCTCGCCCGCTACATGCAGGTGCTGTCGCCGGCCCTGTGCGAACGGATGGCGGGGCGGGTCATCAACATCCACCACTCCTTCCTGCCCAGCTTCAAGGGCGCCAAGCCCTACCACCAGGCGCACGCCCGCGGCGTGAAGCTGATCGGCGCCACGGCGCACTACGTGACGTCGAACCTGGACGAAGGGCCGATCATCGAGCAGGAGGCGGAGCGCGTGGACCACACCATGACGCCCGATGACCTTGTTGCCATCGGGCGGGACATCGAGAACGTCGTTCTCGCCCGCGCCGTCCGGTACCACGTCGAACACCGCGTCCTGCTGAACGGCAACAAGACGGTGGTGTTCAAGTAAGGCGTCCCGCCGGGGAGGAGCAGGCCGGTATCAGTGCGGTTTCGCCGTCAGGTTTGCATCCTCGGGATGGGGCGTGAACACGGCGCGGGTGATGGCCTGTTCGATCTGTTCGCGGGTGAAGGGCTTCGGGATCACCGGTCCCAGATGCTCCAGCCCGCGCTTCGACAGCTCGTTCGGGAAGGCCGTCACGAAAATCACCGGCAGGAAGCGCTGCCGGCGCAGCTCCCGCGCCACCTCGATGCCGTTGTCGCCTTCCGCCAGCCGGATGTCCATCAGGGCGAGCGTCGGGGAATGCTTGGCGGCCAGCGCCAGGGCCTCGTCCATCGTGGCGGCGTTGCCGCACACGGTGTGCCCCATGCCCCGCACCGTCTCCGCCAGGTCGTAGGCAATGATGGCGTCATCCTCGACAATCAGAATCACCGCCGCGAGCTTGGCTCGCACCTGCTCGCGGGCGTGGTTCAGCCGCTCCACGGCTTCTTCCGGGGGAATGCCCAGCACCACGGCCGCATCGGCCACCGGCAGATCCTCCAGATTGACCAGCAGGTAGAGCCGGCGGTCGATCTCGTCCAGAGCATGCAGAGCCGCTTCGACGGGATGCGGAGTGACCGCCGCCGCAGCGCGTTGCCCTGAGCTGTCCTGCAGCTGGTTGAGATGCCGGTACAGCGACCCTCGCGACAGGTCGGTTCCAGCACCCGTGTCCGGGCTTTCCAGGAACCATTCCAAAGTGCGCGTCACAAGGGCGTCGCCCTGCACCGATGTGCCGGTCAAGGCACGCGCATAGCGGCGCAGATATGGCAAATGCCCCATCAGGTCGCGGGTGTTTTGATCCATGACTCTCCCCGTACCTCGTAGCAAAGCGGTTTGATGGACACCGCTGTGATTCTTGGAACCGCATGGGCCTTTGGTGTCGATCCTTCCCAAAGTTAGTTTCATATGGCGCGAACTGCGCCATATCAGGAGTGAATTCAAAAGGGTTATTGGTGATAGCTGGAACGGGTTAACCCAAACAGGCTATAGACGCCCCGCTTTCCCCGAACGGTTGGAACGAGGCCGATTGGAACGAGGTTGTGACCAATTCATTTCTTAACCCTTGGGAAAGACCTATCGCTGTAATCTGATATTACGCCCCGCCGGGAGACCGCGTGGGGTAATGGCGAGTGTTCCCAAGACTGCGCGCGCTGTCACCATCCCCCGGTGGCGGCGCGATTTTTTTTTGGGTCGACGCGGCTTTGGGGTGGTGCCTCCGGCCTGTGTCGCCCGTGCCGGCGATTGGTTCCCGCATGGCGCACATGCGAAATGTGCGGGAACAATCGGGAAAAGGTGGGGTTGTATGGCGCAATGGTGTGATTCCTCCCTGAACCGCCAGTCCCTGAAGCCGCCGGTCGCATCCGCACCCAGGACAGCGCCGGCGGCATTTTTTTTCCCGCACGGGCTGCATTTCGCGTTCACAGGCTTGCGCGCGGTTATGTGCGGTATTACTGACAGACACCAGACGGACGGTATCAGCGGCATGGTGCCCGCCCACCGGCCCGTCGTCGCACCGCTTCCGGAAGCGTTTATGGAAGACCCAGACTTCGACCCGTTCGTCACCGAAGGCATTTCAGCGGAGGAAATGGCCGATTTCCAGGCGTGGCGCGTGCGCGTGAAGGGCACCAACATCTCCGACAAGACGCTGCTGGCGACGGATTATCTCAATCACTTCAACGAAATCGTGATGCTGATCGAGATGATCCCGGACATGCCCGACATGCTGGAGGAGTGCCTGATCTGGCAGCCCAAAAGCTATCAGGAGCACTTCCGCGACAGCGGCTTTTCCGACAAGGAGTTGGCGATCGAAGCGTTCGGGCACGTTCCAGCCAAGTTCAAGCGCCCGTTCGAGGACACCATCGCCCAGGCGCATCAGGTGGTGCGCCACACGCTGGAACGCATCGCTGCCGATATCCAGGACGGCGAGACCGGCAAGCTGCGCATGGATTGCCAAGCCTCCGTCGCGATGATCCACCGCATCATCCAGATCGCCAACGGCATCATCCACGGCACTACCCACGTCATGGAACAGGCGGAAATCGATCAGTACCTGAGCGCCGGCTGAGTCGGGCCTATGGGTGGCCGGAGGGAGAATCCAGCGGCGGAATCCGCCGACTCCCCACGCAAATGACTATTGCTTGGGCATCAACCATTCTGTCCTTGCATGGCTCAAAGGCCAAGCATCGCACTACAGTAAGTCTCTATACAAAGAGGGGGCGGCGCTTCGGCGGATGCCTCCCACCGGGAGTGGAGACAGACCGTGAAGGGATCCACCACCGCAACGGCCGATGTGGCGGCCGAGGCGACTGGGGACGCGTCGGTCGATGTGGAGGCAGCGGCCGATCTTGCCGCCTCCCCCGAGATGCGCCTGTGGTTGCGCCTTTCGGCGTGCGCCGTCGTCATGGGCGGCCGGTTGCGCGTTCGTCTTCGTGACGAATACGGGACGACGCCGCCGCGTTTCGACGTGCTGTCGCTGCTTGACCGTTCGCCGGAAGGGCTGACGATGGGTGAACTGTCGAAACGCCTCATGGTCACCAACGGCAACGTCACCGGCATCGTCGAACGCTTGCAGCAGGACGGGCTGGTCATGCGGGCATCAGCGACAAACGACCGGCGCACGCATGTCGTTTCCGTCTCACCCGAAGGTCGTGCCAAGGTTCAGCAGATCGCGGTCGCACAGCGGCGCTGGCTGGCCGAGATGACCGGCGGACTGTCGCACGGCGAGGTGGTTCAGCTCATGGGGCTTTTGGGAAAGCTGAAGAAATCGGCGCGCGGGGGAGGGCATTAGCGCATGGCACGGTCCGGTTACATCGACACCTTCACCCGAGACCGCATGCCCCCACGGGAGCAACTTCCTCAATTCACCTTCAACAGGCCGGAATTGACCTATCCGGAACGTTTGAATGCCGCCTCCGCCCTTCTGGATGGCTGGCGCGACCGCGGATGGGATGATCGGCCCTGTATGTATTGCGGCGACGCGGTGTGGAGCTATGGCCGGTTCCGCGACACGGTGGACCGCATCGCGCGGGTGATGGTGGAGGATTTCGGCATCGTGCCCGGCAACCGGGTGATGGTGCGCGGCACGAACACGCCGATGCTTGCTGCCTGCTGGCTGGCGGTGCTGAAGGCGGGGGCGGTGGTGGTTCCGACGATGCCGCTGCTGCGCGCGATGGAACTGGAAAGCATCCTGGAACGCGCCGCGGTCAATCTGGCGCTCTGCGATGTGCGGTATGTGGGCGAAATGGCGGCGGCCTGCGAAACGATGCCCAACCGGCCGCCGGTCATGACCTTCAACGGCGACCTGTGCAGTGACCTGGAGGAGCGGATCGCCCACAAGGAACCGGGCTTCACCGCGGTGGACACCGCGGACGACGACATCGCCCTGATCGCCTTCACCTCCGGCACCACGGGCAAGCCGAAGGCCACGGCGCATTTCCATCGCGACCTGCTGGCCGTGGCCGACCTGTCGCCGCAGTCGATCCTGCACACCACGGCCGACGACGTGTTCTGCGGCACGCCGTCGCTCGCGTTCGCCTACGGTCAGGGCGGGATGCTTCTGTTTCCGCTGCGCATCGGCGCCTCGGTCGTGCTGCTCGACCGCTCCACGCCCGAACGGCTGCTGGAGGCCGCGTCGCGGCACAAGGCGACGGTGATGTTCACCGTGCCGACCGTCTACCGGGCCATGACGGCCAGGCTGGAGGCGGACCCTGCCCAGGCGGAGGGCCTGCGTGCCTTGCGGGCCTGCGTCTCGGCCGGCGAACCGCTGCCGGCGACGACGCTGGAGGGTTGGCGGGCCCTCACCGGGATCGAAATCCTGGACAGCTTCGGCACGACGGAGATGCTGAACGCCGTGCTGCACTCACAGCCCGGCAGTGTGAAGCCGGGGGCGACCGGCAAGGTCGTGCCGGGCTATGAGGCCTGCGTGGTGGACGACACGCTGACCCCGCTGCCGCCGGGGCAGGTCGGGCGTTTGGCCGTGCGCGGACCGACCGGCTGCATATACCTCGACGATCCGCGCCAGGAAGGTTACGTGCAGCGGGGCTGGAATCTGACGGGCGATGCCTTCCACATGGATGAGGACGGCTATTTCTGGTATCACGCCCGTACGGACGACCTGATCGTGTCGGCCGGCTACAAGATCTCCGGGCTGGAGGTGGAAGACGTGCTGCTGCGCCACGACGCGGTGGAGGAATGCGCGGTGATCGCCTCGCCCGACCCTCTGCGCGGTTCGATCCCCAAGGCCTTCATCGTTCCGCGCGACGGCGTGCGGCCGAGCGAGGATCTGGCGGAATCGCTGCAGTGCTACGTCAAGGATCGCATCGCCCCGTACAAGTACCCGCGGGCGGTCGAGTTCCTGGACCAGCTTCCGCGTACGGAGACGGGCAAGATCCAGCGCTACAAGCTGCGACAGCGCGAGTGGGTCGACGAACAGGAGTAGTCACCGTCACCGTGGCCAACCATCACCCGCTGATCCAGTTCATCCTGTTCGCCATGGTCGGCTGCGCCGCGGCGGTCGGCCATTACGGCGTGCTGATCGCCTTGGCCGAACTGCTGGCGACGCCGCCGGTGCTCGCATCGGCGGCGGGCTTCATCGTCGGGGGTGTCATCAGCTATCTGCTGAACTACGGCCACGTGTTCCGCAGCGATCAGGACCATCTGCCCACCGCCGCGAAGTTCCTGGCCGTCGCGACGGTGGGGCTGGGCCTGAACAGCGCCATCATGTGGCTTCTGGCCGAGCGGATCGGGTTGCATTACCTGTTGGCGCAGGTCTCGGCCACCATGCTGGTGATGGTCTGGAGCTTCGGCGCCAACCGCTACTGGACCTTCAACGCCGGCTCATCCGTCGCCTGACGGATCGGGCGCGCCAGGAAGGAATGGCGGTGCGGCGTCGGTCCGACGTTGTGCGGCAGGGGCTCGGCATGCAGACCGGCGTCCGCCAGCAGCGCCTGCATGTCCTCCGGCGTGTAGGCGGAGAAGCCGGCCTCCCGCCGGATGCGGCGGTAGTCGGACAGAGCCATCCGGCCGAGCCCGAGCAGGGCGGCCATCAGGAAGCCGTTCTTTCGGGCCATGCTGAGCTGGCTTGCCACGTCGCGCAGCATCGGGGTGCGCGGGTCCACCACATCGGCAATCAGGATGCGGCCCTGGTGGCTGAGCAGGCTGCGCCAGCGGTTCAGAATGTCGCCCAAGGCTTGGCGCGGGATGTATTGCAGCACGGAAACGGCCAGCACCAGATCGGCGCTGCCCGCGGGCAGGGCGGCAAGTTCCTCCTCGTTCAGGACCTTGATCCGCGGATGGCCGGCGAAGCGGGCGCGCAGGCGCTCCTGAACCGCCGGGGCGGCGTCGAACAGGTAGACGGTGCTGCAGCGCGCGGCCATGGCCTCCGCCGCCAAAGCGTCGCCGCAGCCGAAATCCAGCATTGTGCCGCCGGCCGGCAGATAGGCGTCGAGGTCCCGCTGCAAACAGGCGAAATGCGTTTCCAGGTTACGGCGGTTGGCGTAAATGGCGTTCGGCCGATTCCAGAAATCGACCCAGTTGTGGCCCTCGCGGCTGCCCTCTGGTGAATGGATGTCGTGCATACCCAGCCCGCTCCCCTTCGCAATTTTTTAGGTGGATGGCGTGGGAGCGGTCGTTCTTTACCTCTTTTGAAAAGGTATGCCGTCCCTTCGCGCAACAATACTTTGAAAAGGGTACGGATTCGTTGCGCGCTGCGTCAAGTCGGAGCGGCAGTCATATGACTTTTTGGATATACAGAATGTCCCAGACTACTCTTCGACGCGGCGGCGGTCCTTGACGATGGACAGCGGCACGCCGTCCACGCCGATCTCGATGATGGGGCGGCCATCGAGCAGGGACGGGCAGCGGCGGCTCTGCGTGAAGGCCAGGAAGAAGTCGGCGCGACGCCAGTCCGGTTCGATTCCGTTGACCAACTTCAGCCAGGGCGGCAGGTCGTAGCGCACGGCCAGCGGGTT